>CBEVZC010000097.1:0-10942 GCA_965554225.1 uncultured bacterium
TTATTCAATGTTATTATTGGCGATATGAGTTTGGTTGGACCACGTCCTTCTTTGCAATATGAATACGAAAATTATGACAGCTGGCAGAAGAGAAGAGTAAAAGTTTTACCTGGTTGTACGGGGGTTTGGCAAGTCTGGGGAAGAAGTACCGTCTCTTTTATCGATTCTGTTGTTTTAGATTTATATTATATAAATAATATGTCGCCTTGGCTTGATTTACAGGTGCTGTTTAAAACGGTTCCTGTCATGTTATTTTCTAAAGGCGGAAAATAATTTTATATTCTATGCTTTCATTAACTTACAATTTTATTTAAATTTTCAAATCGTTTGAATAATTTTATTTATTGAAGTTTATAATTTTGAGGACCTCCATGATAAAGAAATTATTATTTTTTGCAATTCTCTTTTCCCTAGCCGTTCAAACTAATTTTGCACAAGATAGAAATGTTGAACTTGGTTCAACATACAAAGGATTATTCCAAAAGCAAGGTGGTTATTATGATTATTCTGACCCGGAAGCAATAAATATGAAAGTTTCTGTCTGGGGTTTTGTGAAGTATCCAGGTAATTATCTTATACCGACATATACAACTATTATTGATCTTCTTTCTTATGCAGGCGGACCTTCAGCTAATTCTCACCTAGATGATTTAAGAATATATAGAGTTTTACCGGACTCAACACAACAAATGTTTAAATTTAATTTTGATGACCTTCTGTGGGAAAATAAGTTAGAAGTTAAGAACAGAAAAATTCCAAAATTAATTGCCAGAGATATCTTAGTTGTTCCTGGCTCCCCCAAACTCTATTTTAAAGATGTCTTTAGCATTGGAATCAGAATATTCACTTTATTAATATCGCTGACGGTTCTTGTCATAAGGATTTTCCAGAAGTCATAGTATATTTTAAATTTTTGGCAGACCAATTTTAATAAGTATCTTCTTGTTTTGATACACTTACCTAAATAAGAACGTTGTTTTTTAATGTTTTCAGTCATTTTGATCTAAATCACATTGGCACCCTTTTTGTAAACCAACAAGCATACGTTTTCTAAACTTTAGAATTAAATAAAAGCATTTTTAATCCGATAATAATTGAAAAAATGGAGAATTAGAGTTCTGATTGAGGAAATAGAAACCAAGCATAATGAGAGAGTAGTTTACGGCTTAAAAGAAAGTAGTTTTTTAATTAATTATTTTGTTCAGCCTTTCAAAGCCGGTTTGTTCGGATATGCGTTCTATTTTATATTACTCTTTATTGTAAAATTTATAGTTAATTATAAAATCAGCTCACCTTTAGAGCTGATTGATTTTGCTTTGCATTTACAATTGTAATATTGTTAAACATGAGAAAATAAACCAATTATTCATAAAATAAATAATGATATGGAAAAAATATTAGATAACAGAAGAATTCAGGGATGGGACCCTTCGCACGGGGATTTTATTAAAAAAAATGCAATTGAAGACGAAGAAGTTTTTAAAAGAACTATTCAAAAAGATTTAATTGTAAAAATTGGATTAACTTCAATTTATTTTTTATTACTGATTTTTTCATTCGTATATTTTTCTTAATAACTTAAGTTGTTTTTCTACTAAGATTAATTTACAAATCAATGCCTGAAACATTTATTTCAGGCAATTTATTCTTGTATTCAGGCAATATTTTAAACTCTACCTTTCCAAAATGTCGAAAATTCACAATTTATTTTTGGCATAATTATGGATTCATTGTATTAGGACTCATTAAAGATAAAATACAATGAATGAAATAACTACTATCAGATCAGGCTCTAATTCAGCCCGCAACACTTTCAAACTTATTCTTAACTACTTCGTTTTGAAACCATTATGGAATGGAACATTAGGATTTGCTATTTTATTTACCGGATTAATTTTAACAAAGATATTTATTTCCTTCTTTAGTCCAATTTATATTTTAAACATTGGTTTCTCCGATCTAATTATGGCCTCGCTGGGATTTATTATCCTATTTGCTATCCGATTTTTAATTAGCCTGAAAAGGTTTATGGAAATTTGAGATAGATCTGTTTAAAAATTTACAAAAACCAAATCAATAATTTGTTCCCTCTTTGTTTTACCAATATTTTTTGACCAAAGATTATACTGGTAAAATAAAATCATATATATAAGTGAAAATTTTTTATGAGGATAATGATTGTTAAAAGGGGACTTATAGATTGAATGATTTTTGTGATTTACATTGTACCCCGGAGAGGATTCGAACCTCCGACCTATAGTTTAGGAAACTATTGCTCTATCCTGCTGAGCTACCGGGGCAAATATTTTTACCGCAGCTATACTTTAAGCATGAAATTAGAATTCAAAGTATAACAAAATTTCTATAAAACTAAAAATTGCTTAGAGACATGTTTCTTATAAATTTGATAATTGCATATAAAAATATTGTATATTAAAGTAATTCCATGTTAAATAAATTGGAATTCCCTGCCTTTTTTTATAAGTTTTCATTATCTAAAAAATATCAAATAGGAGAAAAATATAATGACGACAATAGTAGATATAATGGGTAGAGAAATATTAGATTCAAGAGGAAATCCAACTATAGAAGTAGAGGTTTTGTTAGAATCCGGGGTTATTGGAAGAGCTGCAGTACCGAGCGGTGCATCAACAGGCGAACATGAAGCTGTAGAATTAAGAGACGGTGACAAGAGCAGATATCAATGTAAAGGCGTACTACAAGCTGTTGATAATGTAAACAATAAAATTGCCGACGAACTAATCGATTTTGATGCAACAGATCAAGTTGCGATAGATAATTTTCTTATTGATTTAGACGGAACACCGAATAAAAGTGAATTGGGCGCCAATGCTATTCTCGGAGTTTCTCTTGCATGTGCTAAAGCTGCTGCCGAAACTTTAGGACTGCCGCTTTACAGATATATTGGCGGTACAAATGCAAAAATATTACCTGTTCCAATGATGAATATTCTAAACGGCGGAAAACACGCTGACAATACTGTTGATATTCAAGAGTTTATGATTATGCCTCACGGAGCAGCTAATTTTGCTGAAGCATTAAGAATGGGATCTGAAACATTCCATACTCTTAAATCAATACTTAAAGATAAGGGATATAGTACGGCTGTTGGCGATGAGGGCGGATTTGCTCCGAATCTAAAAACAAACGAAGAAGCAATTGAAGCAATTCTCCAGGCAATAGAAAAAGCCGGTTATAAACCGGGAGAAGATATATCTATTTCCCTAGATCCCGCAGCCAGTGAAATGTATTTAAAAGATAAAAATGTTTACCAATTTTTCAAATCTGATAAATCAGAGAAAACATCTGAAGAGATGGTAGATTTTTACCTAAACTTAATAAATAAATATCCAATTATAAATCTTGAAGATGGACTGGCAGAAGACGATTGGGATGGATGGAAATTATTAACAGAAAAATTAAGCGATAAAGTACAATTAGTCGGCGATGATATTTTTGTTACAAATACAGAGAGACTCGCTAAAGGAATTGATTTAGGAATTGCAAACTCAATACTAATCAAATTAAACCAAATAGGTACTTTAACTGAAACACTGGACTGTATTGAAATGGCGAAAACAGCCGGATACACATGTGTTATCAGTCATCGCTCCGGTGAAACCGAAGATACAACAATAGCGGATTTTGCAGTTGCTACTTCCGTGGGACAAATTAAAACCGGTTCGGCAAGTAGAACAGATAGAATATCTAAATATAATCAGCTTCTTAGGATAGAAGAAGAACTTGATACTACAGCCGTTTTCCCGGGTTTAGCTGCATTAAATTATAAAAAATAGTTGTTTTATTTTGATATATTAATTGGGCGCCAAAGAGCGCCCTTTTTTATTTCTATAAAAGTTATGAATTTGAGTTTTAAATTGAAATATATCTTTATCATATTAACTTTTCTTTTCAACGTTGCTTTTTTAAATTCATGCAGTAGTAGTTCCAATTCGGTAAATGGAAATAGTGAAATCGGAAATGCTTCATTTTCTGACCCTCGATATGTGGAAGGCGAATTGGTTGTGATTTTGGATAGTATAGAAGTATTGAAGGGAAACGAACTGAAAAAATTTAATATCGCTCACTCATTGCCGGAAAATCAAAAGCCAACGTTATTATTATGGAGTTCGCAAATAATTGATAGAAAAACACAAAAGGATGTAAAAACCTTAGAATTCTTGCCTAAGCCTACGGAAACATTTATTGATAGTTTGGACGGAAATAAAATATCCTTTTGGAATTTATCCGATTCCGCTTTAACCAAATCCAAGATACTCGTTAAAAGGAAGTTCAGCTATATTACATATGATTATAAACCGGAGATAAATAAAAAATTAGTTGAGGAAAAATGGCAGGAAATTCCTGAGGAGATAAAATATTTTTATACAAAAGATGAGAATTTTTTACCTACCGGCGGAGAGATTGATTCTTTATCAAAAGTAATTACTTCGGGGATGAAAAATCCTGTTGATAAAACTCGCGCTATTTTTAATTGGCTACGTAAAAACCTGACTTACATTTATCCCCCTAAAAAAAGAGGAGCACTCGAAATCTTACATACACGTGAAGGCGATTGCGGTCAGTATTCCAATCTTTTTATTAGTTTGAGCAGAGCAGCCGGAATACCGGCGCGGCAGCAATCGGGATTTAATTTTGTTCCGGGGAATACCGGATACCATGCTTGGTCGGAAGTTTATTTTCCCGTTTACGGATGGGTGCCTGTTGATGCAACAAGAAAAGATGGATTTTGCCACCTTGATAATAAACGCTTAATTGCATCAGTAGGAATGAATATCCCCTTGCATTTTGTGCCCAAATGGGCTTCTAACGTTACTAATGAAATAATTGATAGAAAGGCTGACTTTATGCAATTAGTTACTATAGTTAAAAGCGGTATTCAAGTTAACATTAAAACGGAAAGAAATATTTTAAAATCCATGCCGTTAAATGAAGCAAAATGAGTTTAACATAACACATATAATTCCAGCTTTGAGACTCCAAAATTATTTTTGGGTGATTGCAGTCACAAATATGAAAATGTTTTTCTACAGATTTAGCGTATAAATATTTTGTTACTCACATCGCTTAGGGCAGAACAGGAGCTATTATGAAAAAGAATATCAACCCCAAAATACTTTTAGCATTAATTATTGTCGGAATATTTGTTCTCTCATTTGCTACTTATCGTTTTGGTTATAATACAAGAGATTATAAATATCTTGATCACAATATGATGATAATTTTAGATAGCAATTATGTAACAGCCGGAATTTATGATTTTCTACCGAATGAAGAGAATAAAGCAATTCAATATACTATGATGAGCAATACCGGTACTTCTCAGAATATTAAAGTTATTGCTGAAATAAAAGCGTTTAAAATTGGCGATAAAGTATATGATATGAACGAAACTGATTTGTGGAAATTTATAAAACGAGACAAAGTATTCCATAACAAAAAAATGGAAAAGAAAAGCAAGCAGAATAAAGAAAATAAACAAAATAAGGTTGATGAAGATTCATCTACCGGAAGATCGATGGTTGCTTTTAATTATAATTATTCAAAATAATTTCCTCTTTGAAAAAGTATAAGAAATAGAATGCGAATCTATTTCAAGAAAAGATAAATAATATTAAAGAACAAATGACCAAACTATTTCTTATACTTTACCTTTCTAAATTTTGATTTACTACAAACTATGCTTTATTTAGGTGAACTGGCTGCGTTAGTATCGGCATTTCTTTGGTCGGGAACCTCAATTGCTTTTACAGAGGCTTCAACACGCATTGGTTCGGTTGCAGTAAATATTACCAGGCTTATTTTAGCACTCCTTTATTTATGTATCACGATCATTTTATTAAATTTGGATTTATATATCAATTCATCTCAAATTTTTTATCTTAGTCTTAGTGGTTTAGTAGGATTAGTATTTGGTGACGGATTTCTTTTTAAATCTTTTCAACATATCGGCGCCAGATTGAGTATGTTAATCATGTCTTTAGCTCCTCCGATTTCCGCTATACTAGCTTATATATTTTTAGATGAAATTATCTCGGTTTGGGGAATTATAGGAATATTAATTACAATTCTAGGAATTACAATTGTCGTACTTCAGAAGCAGGAAAATCCTTCTTCAAAATATAAAATTAGTAGAATAGGAATATTGTATGCATTCTTTGGTGCTGTGGGACAAGGAACCGGTTTGATATTGGCGAAACTTGCTTTTAATCAAGGTGAGATTAATGGATTTGTGGCAACATTTTATAGAATGATTCCTGCTATATTAGTTCTTTTCCCACTTACAGTTCTAATACAAAAAAGTGTTAACCCATTTAGAATTTATTCTACAAATAAAAAAGCTTTGGCTTTTACAGTTGTCGGATCTATTATTGGCCCTTATCTTGGAATAACATTTAGCTTAATAGCTATTGCTAATACTTATGTAGGAATCGCTGCAACAATAATGGCAACAGTGCCTGTAATTATGCTTCCCTTGGTTAAATATTATTATAGGGAAAAATTAAGTTTATTGTCAATTTTAGGAGCATTTATAGCTGTCGGCGGAATAGGTATCCTATTTTTGGCAAAGTAATCAGGAATATTCTTCCAATCCCTTTTCATATATGTCATAATCAAATTTACTGAAGCAGGCAAAAATAACTTCCTCTAATTTATTGTGGCTTTCTAGAAAATCCTTAACCGTTTTGATTGCAATTTTACAAGCTCGTTCAATTGGGAATCTATAAACGCCCGTGCTTATCGAAGGGAATGCAATAGATTTGATATTATGCTCAACGGCAATTTTCAATGACCTTTGATAACAGCTTTTTAATAGCTCATTCTCATTATTCTTTCCCCCGTGCCAAACGGGTCCGACTGTATGAATAACGTATTTTGCCGGTAAATTATATCCTTTAGTAAGCTTTGCATCGCCTGTTGCGCATCCGTTCAGTGCCCGGCACTCTTTTAAAAGTTCTGGCCCGGCGGCTCTATGAATTGCCCCGTCAACTCCGCCTCCGCCAAGCAGGGAATTATTTGCTGCGTTAACTATTGCATCAACATTTAATTTAGTAATATCACCGAGGTATAATTTTATTCTGTTTTCCATTACGACTTTAATTTGTTTGGAAATACTAGATAATAAAAAATATATAAAATTGAAAGTAGGGAGAGAAGTATTAAAAAAACGGAGGAATAACTTATTCCTCCGTTAGTAGTAATAGATTTAATTTATTGTATCAAGATGCGGCGTAATAGCTTGCAGCAAATGCTGTTTCGGTACAGCACCAATAACAGAATTTACTAAGCGTCCGTCTTTAAAAATACCAAGAGTCGGTATGCTCATTATTCCGTATTCTTTCGCTATAGAAGGGTTTTCATCTGTATTCACTTTAACAACCTTTAGTTTCCCTTCAAATTCATTTGCAAGTTCCTCAACAACGGGAGCAATAACTCGGCAAGGTGCACACCATGGCGCCCAAAAATCTACTAAAACAGGTGTGTCGGAAGCTAAAACTTCCATATTAAAATTTGCATCAGTTCCATGAATTAATTTTTCCATTTAATCGTCCTCCAATAAAGAATTTTTAATTGGATTTGATGCATCTTTTGAGAGAAAGGTTCACAACAAATTAGTTTAATATATCAATCACGGTGCTATGTAAATTTTTTGAAGCCGCCACAATACTATCGCCGTTCATTGGATCATTTCCTTGATAATCCGTGATAATTCCTCCTGCGCCTCTAATAATGGGAATAAGAGCCGCAGAATCCCAAATTGACATAATTGGATCAATCATTATATCTGCTTTACCCGTTGCTACCAAATAATAGCCATAACAATTTCCCCAAGTTCTCATCAACTTAACTTTATGCATAAGTCTACTGAACTTTTCTATATCTTGAGATTTTTCAACATTTAAATAATCTGTTGTCAAGAGTAGAGCTGAATCCAAACTATTATTCTCGCTTACATTAACCAACTCACCGTTTAAATTTGCCTTATTGTTATCGCCGATCAACAATTCACCGGTAACCGGTTGATTTACTACTCCCAGAATGGGATTACCGTTTCTGGTTAGAGCAATTAAAGTTCCGAAAGTTATCATTCCGTGAATAAAACTTTTTGTTCCGTCAATCGGGTCTAATATCCATTTATACTCGGCATTTTTATTTTGTTCGCCAAACTCTTCGCCGAGAATTCCATGATCGGGAAAATATTTCGTAATTAACTCTCTCATAATTTCTTCCGATTTTTTGTCTGCTATTGTAACCGGAGAGTTATCGGCTTTGGATTCAATATTCAATGAGGTACGAAAATATTTTTTTATAACTTTCCCGCTTTCTACTGATAATATTCTGCTAAAATCTTTAAATTCTTTTAACTCACTCATTTCTTTCGTTCCTAATGATGATATTCTTAATTATCTTTTGAAAGATAATTAAAAATAATTATGAAATTACTAAACGCGAATCATAAAAATATATTATTTGCAGCCGGATTAATAAAGGAAGGTAGTTTGGTTGCGTTTCCGACCGAAACCGTTTATGGATTAGGTGCCGACGGACTAAACCCGCTTGCAGTAGCAAAAATATTCGAAGCAAAGAAAAGGCCAAGCTTTAATCCGTTAATTTTGCATATTTCAAATCTTAAGCAGCTTGAAATGATATCCGAAAGCGATAATTCGAATATTAAAAAGTTGATTGATAACTTTTGGCCGGGTCCTTTAACTTTGGTGTTACCTAAAAAAAATATAGTCCCCGATATTGTAACGGCGGGGAATGAAACCGTTGCAGTTAGGATGCCTAACCATCCAACGGCTTTGGAACTAATTGACTTTGTGGGGAATCCTATTGCTGCTCCAAGTGCAAATACATTCGGGCACTTAAGTCCCACTACGGCACAGCATGTTGTAAATCAGTTGGGAAATAAAGTGGATTTAATTTTAGACGGCGGAACGTGTACGGTTGGAATAGAATCAACAATAATTGCAGTTTTAGAGGATCGCACAATATTATTAAGACCCGGAGGAACTGCAACCGAAGAGATTGAAAAAGTAATTGGTCCACTGGAAAAAATGGTATACGTTTCTTCTAGTCAACCTATTTCACCGGGGCAGCTTCCGTATCACTATGCTCCTAAAATTCCTATTCGCTTTATGAATAATTTAGAGAAAGAAAAATTTGAGCCGAGTAAAACAGGACTTTTATTATTTACGGATAAAAAAGTTGATTATTCGTTTAAGATTATCAAAGTGCTTACACATAATTCTGATCTAAGAGAAGCAGCAGCAAATCTTTTCTCTTACCTTCACGAAATGGAATCAACCGGAATTGACATAATCTTTGTAGAAGCTGTTCCAGAGGTGGGTTTGGGAATTGCGATAATGGACAGGTTAAGAAAAGCGACTAATAAATATGAATAATTGATTACTCCGCAAGAACTAAAAGTGATGTATTCGGCATCTTTTTAATTTCCTTCACAAGTTTCAAACCGGCTTGTTTCAGAAGATAATGAACGCCGCCGTTTTTTTCGTAATTTTTAAAATTGTTATAATGATCTTTTCCGGCAAGGAACTCTACTACTTGCGTAATTTTGCCGTAAACAGATTGCGGCATTGGTGCAACATAGTCACCAATAATAACTTTATCGGCAATTGTTTTCATTACTTCCAGCATTTTAATTCTTTCAGCAGGAGGCATTTCGTGGAGCACAAAAGTTACGGTTGCATAATCATATTTTCTTTTTAGTTTATTTGCAAATTGTGTGGCATCGCCGTGAAAGAGCTCAACATTCTTATAACTTCCTTTTTTGAGTTTTGAATTTGCAACTTTAATGTTTTTGGAAGACAAATCTATTCCGGTAACATGTAAACATTTATCCGAAAGAAAAAACGGCAGCCTGCAAGTACCGCAGCCTACATCTACAACGGTACTGTTAGGTTTAAGAATACTAGCAATGACACCAAAAATTCTATCTTGGTTAGGAGCAATGAATTTATCGTAAATTATACCGTCGTACCAATGTTTTTTATCTTCCATTATTTTAACTCTCAAAAATATTTTTAGAATAAGTTCAGCAGCTTTAGAGCAATAATAAATATTGCGGCAATTAAAATAATTTTAACAAACTTTTCTCCTTTCCTAACAGCAAATTTTGCAGACCACCAGCCGCCGAATGAGTTTCCGGCTGCTAAACTTAAGCCGTATCCCCAGTTAATATTATCAGTAGATAGAAAAATTAAAATTACTGGAATTGTATATATAAGAACAACCATAATTTTATGCATATTTGCATAAACAAGGTTTACCTTTAATATAAAATGAATTGAAGCTAATAACAAAAAGCCAACTCCGACTTGAATAAATCCGCCGTAAAAACCTATTAAAAACATAACAGGATAAATTAACCACGGAATTTTTTGTACTCGTTCCTGATAATTCTTTTTATATTTTATTGGAATAATCATAGTAATAATTATTCCGATCATCACAATGCCCAAGATTGTTTGGAACAGATGGTCGCTGATTTTAACTGCAGCCATTGCACCTAAGATTGCACCTGGCAATGTAAATACAGCCATCAATAAACTCACTTTAATTTGACTAACACTTTCTTTCTTAAATGAAATAGAGGCAAAAATATTCTGGAGAAGAATACCTATCCGGTTTGTCCCGTTTGCCATTGCTCCGTCCAGACCTAAAAATATTAACGTAGGAAGAGTTAAACTTGAACCGCCGCCTGCCATCACGTTAATGAATCCGGCTATAGCGCCAACTGCAAAAAGGATCAGTATTGATAAATAATCGGGCACTGTTAAACCACTTATACCGAAAATATTTTAAGTTTAAAAATAGGCATATAACTTTAAAGAATTTTATCTGGAAATGAGCAAAAAAATATAAGTCGATTGTCGTT
>CBEVZC010000098.1:0-10884 GCA_965554225.1 uncultured bacterium
TTAAATTGGTATTATAATAAAATGTGGATGCTATCTGCTGAATATAATGTTATAAAGCTAAAAAATATAAAGGAGTATTTATTGAAAAATATTTTTGTATTATTCAGCGTTATCGTAATAATCCTTTTATTTGATAACGGTTGCAAATCAACTACAGAACCGACTGAAAACTCTATTTCTATTATAACACAAAATAATTCCTATTCGAGAACAAGTGCAGAAACAGTAATAATTAATTTAACAAATAATTCTTCAAGCCAAGTTTTTTTACCAATCGATAGTACTTTTGTTCTGGAAAGAAAAGATGGTAATAATTGGATTACAAATATTTGGGCTTTACATAGAATTGGGATAAAAAATTATTATTCTTTATTTCCAAATATTCCACACCAAGAAGAAATGGCTCCTGGATTTTTGCCATCAAAAGGAACTTATAGATTTAAATTTCACATATATAAAGACAGTTCTTTAACTGAATTGCTTCCTGAAAATATTTTATATTCTAATTCTTTTGAAGTAACTGAATAACAATTATTTAAATATGCATAAACAAAAGAATAATATTATTCTTAAAAAATATATCAATTATCTAAAACGCTTTATCAAAAGCTGCTTAAGCCGACAGCGTATTCGAGTTCGGCAATTTATAAATTTTAAAGTTGGTCGTTCCGTTTCGGTTAACTTGTTCAACGTATTCGTTCTAATAAATAAAATTGCAAACCGTGTGTACGAGACAATTTACACACGGTTTGCTCAATCTTTGGCAGTTGTTTTCTAAGCAGCTTTGTTGTTCTGGGCTGCGGCTTAGCAGCGACGCCGTTATAAGCTTTTTAGAATTTCATACAAGTTGCTTTCTTCATAAAATTGGAATATTTTATTAAAAATAAAAAAATATACAATAAGCGAAATATTGTGTAATAAACGAAAATTGAATTAACATATAGTCCTGCTAAACGCAATGCGTTTATTGGGAAGTTAGCAAACATTTAAAAACAAGGTCAGCAATGAAGAATTTACATACACTTTTAATATTAATTATATTTACAGCATGTGCAGGAGGGTTGAAGGATAATGAAAAAACAATTGAATCTTCAAATGCCGTTTATGACCAGTTCGACTTAAAAAAATCACATAAAATATTAGAAGCAGTTCTTTTAACTGATACTTTAAAAAATGAGCAAAAATGTATAGCATTAAGAAAATTAGCTCATCAGGATTGGAAATATTACAAAGATTATGATTTAGCTAAGAAAAGTCTAATAAAAGCTGATTCAATAGGATATTCCAGATTTGATACATGGACGCTTATGAGCAGAATAGGGCGAGAATCTAAGAATTTTAATGATGCTCTCAATGCTGCAATAAAATCTGAAGAATTTGCAACATCCAAAAGCGAAGTTAATGACTCAAAAATAGAATATGCTCAAGTTGTATATGACTTTTCGGTAGACAATTGTAAAAATGGTAACTCCGTAGATACAAATTTGCTAATTGAGGCTTCAGAACTACTTTCTACAGTATTAGAAACTAATGCAGGTATGCCAAAACCATCAAAACTATTACTCGGTATATCATTGTTTAATAATGATGGAGAAAATGCGTTAAAAGCATGGTTATCCTATTTCCAAATTCAAGATATTCAACACACTTATCCGTATTTATCAAATACAGCCAAAAACCTAGAACAAATTTGCAAAAACTGGGATAGAAATATATTAACTGTTTCAGAGCAGGAGATGTTAATTGATGCTCTGGCGTCATCAAGGTTTTATGAATTTATTCCGATTTATGTCAAAATATATAATAATGAATCTGACTACCATCAAAAAATTAAAGATGTTATTACCTATTCTCATTATTTAAAAGAGGTTGAAGAAGAAACAAATGAATATTATCGTTTGATTGCAATTGAACAGGAAAATGAAAACGCCTATAAAAAATGGTTAAACAATAAAAGAAAAGAACTTTGGAACAATCTTTCTTTTACATCTAAAAAAGCCTATAACGAGAGTGATTTTTTAAAGGAAACCAAAAAACACTTTGGTGCAAGAGGTTTTACAGGTGGTACCGGGAACTATAGCGGATATGTTTTATGTCTTGGACACATTGTAAATCAAGAAAAGGCTAAAATTGAACAATATGGCTACAAGCCTGAATTTACATACACACAAATAGACATGATGACTTCTAATGGATATTCCAGTTGGTTTTGGGAAGATAAAGCCATTGGCGGTTGGGCTACAGACAATGAAATAATACATATTCGAGAAGTTTATTTAAACGGACCGTTTGTAGCATGGAAAACGATTACAGATTCGATAGAAAAACAAAAAACAGAAAAATTAATTAATGAGTTTCTGAATAATTCCTCTACAAGGCAGCTTGAATTATCGGATGGTTTGGCTACTAAGTTACAATTTGATGCAATAAGTGATTTATACAATGAACTCTTTACAGATGGATTATCAGGACAAGAATTAAAGTTGGCATTCCTTTCCAGGTATGAGAAATATAGAATAGAAGCATCAATTCTTGCGCACGAAGGTAGGCATAGTATTGAAAAAAAATACATGCCTGAAGAATTTGAAAAATGGAGCAATGAAGAACGTGAATTCCATGCAAAGCTTTCACAAATTATTTTTGCATCAGAGCCGAGATTGGAACTAGCAGGAATTGTAAATGATATGACTGGAAACTCAGGGCATGCCAAAGCAAATAAACGAATTGTAGATATTGCCGCCGAATGGATAAAAATGAATAAAGAGAAAATTGCGGAGTATTCAAGTGATAAACCAGACTTTTCACAAATATATTTATTGACAAATGAACAATTAAAGGAATGCTATAAACAAGCAGATCCTTTGAATAAATAAAAACGTTTGCTAACACTTTGTATAAGTAATGGCAGAGGAAGTGCTAAATATTAAGGTTTGTAGCCCGCTCAAACTGCGTAGCAGTTTGACAGGAAAGTACTACGCAGTCGGCTACTATTCATACAATTTACCGTTGTAGCCAATAAAAAAAAAGAAAACCGATTACTAAAATTGAAAGAGAAAAGTTAATGAAATGCCACCGAACAAATAGCACACTTGCCCGTTCCGCAAGTGGGATTTGGTTTTTGCCGACACACCAATCCGACCCGAAAAAAACAAAAGAGTATGAATTTACCCACCGCAAAAAAACAAAATAATTGCATTTAATTGATAAATTATTTATAATTCTGGCAAATATTGTTTAAACAAAAGTTGTCTAAATGAAAAATTTAAAAGACATATTACGAGAAGCAAGATTGCAACAAGGAATTGTGTTGAGAGAAGTAGCATCTGCAACTGAAATCGACCAAACTATTGTAAATAAGTTTGAACTCGGAGAACGAAAACCATCAAGGGCACAAGTTGAAAAATTGGCTGACTTTTACAAATTAGACAAAGACGAATTAATAATTGCTTGGAAAAGTGATTTGGTTTACAACGACTTAAAAGATGAGAAGTTGGCAAGTCAAATATTAAAAGTAGCAGAACAGAAAATTGAATATTCTAAAAAGGCTAAATAAGCTATGGCAACAAATACAAAGAAGGATAAGTTTTATAGTGTTTTAAAAAACATTTTTATCGGTGCTAAAATTGAAGGCAATTCAGGTTATGTAAACCTGATGCGAATAAAGAATAAATATTATCAGAATTTTAAAGGACAACTGGCAACGGACATTGATAAAAAATTGGATGAAGTAGGCAGAAACTTTGAAGAAGAACTTTATAATAAACTTTATACATTTTTTAAAAAGTATTTCTCTGAAAGCGGCTCCATTTATTTTTCTTATACGCCATTACAAGAAAAGGTTTACGAAAGAATATACCGAGATGATAAAGATGTAATGCTTTTTTGGAAAACAAATATGCTTTATTATGTAAAAACCGAAAGGCTTTACCAAAATATGGACTTCCAGGATGAAGATAACCAGATTTGGTATCATTTTGATGTTTCGGAATTGGAGCATAAACAAAATAACGAAAAGAAAGAATTGATTTTTGAATATGATAAATCTTGGCACGAAGAGGGAAAACGGGAAATATTCTTTAAAGTAAAGTACTCAAAAAACGGAAGTAAAACTAAAATTGAAGGCATTCTAAAAAAGATAAAAAAATCTACCAAAGCATTTGGCTCTTTTAAGGAAGCAGAATTAAAAAGAGCATTGGGAATTTTCCGTAAACAAAGTGAAGTGGATTATTTTATAAATAAAAATGCTAAAGAATTTTTACGTGAACAATTTAGCCTTTGGATAAAGACCTATGTTTTTGACGATGATACCATTTTTGAAGAAGCAAGACTAAAACAACTAAAAGCATTACGTGATATTGCCTACAATATTATTGACCTTGTTAGCCAGTTTGAAGACGAATTGGTTAAAATATGGAACAAACCAAAATTTGCTCATTCTTCTAATTACGTAATTACTCTTGATAGAATTGCCGACAAAAATTTTGCACTGCTTGAAAAATTACTAAAACACAAAGGCATAACTAAGCAAATAAAAGAATGGCAAGAATTGGGAATGATTTCTGACAAATTTAATGTTGCCGATATTTTTAATAAAGAAAAAAAGGATAAAGAATTATTTGAAAAAGAAAAACAAAACAAACTAAACCAAAAATGGCAATTTTTACCATTAGACACAAAATACTTTAAAGACTTAGAATTTGATATACTTGCTTTGTTTGATGATTTGGATAAGCAATTAGATGGTTGGCTGATACATTCCGAAAATTATCAGGCATTGAATACAATTAGATATAAGTTTATGGGGAATGTTAAATCAATTTATATTGACCCTCCCTTTAATTTGGATAAAAATGCTGATTTTAAATATTTGGTAAATTATAAAGACGCAACGTGGGCGAGTTTGCTCGAAAATAGAATTTCAATTTCAAAATCACTTATAAGTAATGACGGCAGTATGTTTACACGTTGTGATTATAATGGAAACCATATTGTAAGGTCAATTTTAGACCAGTGTTTTGGCAATGAAAATTTCAAAAATGAAATAGTAGTAAACCGATTTAAAAGACAATTGGATGATTTATCAAGACTGAATTTTGCAACAGAAAGTCTGTTTTACTATGCGAAAACTGCTAATCATAAGCCTAACAAAATTTACCGTAAAAGAAATTGCACTTTTTGCGGACAAGAAAGAGAATCACCTATCGAAAGTAAATACATTGACCTTTATTCCAAATCTAATATTGTTTTTGACAAAAATGGAAAGCCAAGAACAATGGCAAAAATTATTGCAGGCAAAGAATTACTACCACCAAAAGGCAGACATTGGACTTTTACGCAATCCAAGGTCTTTGATATGGAGAAAGACCAAAGAGTCAGGCTGAACCCTGCAATTGCATACAAAGATATGAACGGTCTAAGAATAGAAGGACTGCCAGAATATCTACAAACTGATGAAACGCCTATTGATACAGTTTGGACTGATTTAAAAGGTTATGCTTTTGGTTCTACTTTTTCAACAGAGAATGCAGAAGAACTCCTAAAACGTGTAATTGAATTTTCTTCCAATAAAAACGAATTAGTGCTTGATTACTTTCTTGGAAGTGGGACAACAATTGCTGTATCTCATAAAACACAAAGAAAATGGATTGGAATTGAATTAGGAGAGCATTATAATACTCACATACTTGCAAGAATGAAAGATGTATTATATGGTGATGTTTCAGGCATATCAAAAGATGAAGATGTTAATTGGAAAGGTGGAGGTTTTTTCAAATACTACGAATTAGAACAATACGAAGAAACCTTACGAAAAGCCAAATACGAAGACAAAGGAGCATTACCCAAAGATATTTATCATCAATACTTATTCTTTAAAGACTTAAAATTGGCTGATAAAGTTGCAAAATTGGATGATGAAAGTAAAAGCATAAAAGTTGACCTTACAAAACTTCACGACAAAATAGATATACCCGAAACATTGAGTTTTTTAACAGGAAAATTCATTAAGCAAATTTTAAAAGATAAAGTTGTTTTTACTGACGGTAGCGAGATTGAATACGCCAATATTGATTATAAAATTGTTAAACCTTTAATTTGGTGGTAATATGGAAAAAGAAACTGCAATAAGAATATTTGAACATAAGCAAGTGCGTTCACATTGGGACAAGGAAAATGGAAAATGGTATTTTTCGATTGTTGATGTAATTTCAATATTAGCAGAAAATAAACGCCCCAGAAAATATTGGAGCGACCTGAAGAAAAAGTTAAAGGAAGAAGGAAGTGAACTGTCCGAAAAAATCGGACAGTTGAAAATGCAGGCTGCCGATGGCAAAATGCGAATGACTGATGTTGCAGATACAGAACAACTATTCAGACTAATTCAATCTATACCTTCGCCCAAAGCAGAACCTTTTAAACAATGGCTGGCAAAAGTTGGAAGAGAGCGAATTGATGAGATAGAAGACCCAGAACTTGCTTTTGAACGTGCAATGGAAACATATCTTAAAAAAGGGTATAGCAAAGAATGGATAAACCAACGATTAAAAAGTATTGAAGTAAGAAAAGAACTTACAGACGAATGGGATACAAGAGGTGTAAAAAAAGGTTTGGAATATGCAATTCTTACCAATGAAATTACTGAAGCATGGAGCGGTTTTGATGTAAAAAAATACAAAAATTTTAAAGGACTGAAAAAGGAAAACCTTCGGGATAATATGACAAATCTTGAATTGGTTTTAAGTATGCTTGCCGAGGCTACTACTACTGAAATAAGCAAAGAAAAAAAACCGGAAACATTTGAACAAAATCGAAAAATTGCCAATCAGGGCGGAACCATAGCGGGAAATGCCAGAAAAGAAATAGAAGAAAAATCAGGTAAGAAAGTAATATCATCAGCGAATGCCAAAAAGCTTTTAAAGAAAAAAAATAAAGATGAATAGTAGCATTTTATACAATATAGCCGAGAATATAGATTTTGAGCAGTTGCCTGTTCTTTGGAAAGATATTGATTTTAACAGATTTTCAGAACATAAATCACTCTATCCATATCAAAGAGAAGCATTGCAAAATGCTACAAAAATTATTTATAAATTTTACAATAATTTTACAGATACTGAGATTGCCAAAAAACAATTTCTAAAACTCAATGAACAAAACGGTTTAAACAAAGATTTGCAAGAACGGTTTTTTACTTATTCCGATACAGAAAGTACAGCCTATAATATTATGTCAGAATATTTTGAAGAAGAAGATTATAAACTTCCTACTTGGAATTTCATTAATCGAATGAGTTTTTGGATGGCAACAGGTAGCGGAAAAAGTGTCGTGCTTATTAAACTTATTGAGTTGTTGCAAAACTTAATAAGCAATGAAGTTTTGCCTGATAATCGTATTTTATTTTTAACGCATCGACCTGATTTAATTGAGCAATTAAAAGAACACATTGTTGAATTTAACGCATATACCAAAAAAGAAAAAGGCATTGAATTTATTGTTAGGGATTTGCGAGAATTTCCAGAACAAGAAATGAATGGTAATTTGTTTAAAGACACACAAATCAACATTTATTTTTATCGTTCCGATTTAATTTCAGATATTCAGAAAGAGAATATAATTGACTTCAAAAATTATGATAACGATGGAAAGTGGTTTGTAATACTGGACGAAGCACACAAAGGAGACAGCGAAGAAAGTAAACGAAAACAGTATTACAATATTTTATCAAGAAATGGTTTTTTATTCAATTTCTCGGCAACCTTCACTGACGAGATAGACAAACTTTCGACAGTTTATAATCTTAATCTTGCCGAATACATTAAAAAAGGATATGGCAAACACTTATACTTATTCCAAGAACAATTCAAGAATTTCAAAACAACAGAAGACAATAAAGATTTTGAAGAAGAAGAAAAGCAGAAAATTGTTTTAATGTCTGTAATTATGCTTGCCTTTATTAAGAAGCATGCAGAAAAAATTAGGACTGAATTTGGTACGGAATATTTTCACAATCCATTGCTTTTAACATTGGTAAATTCGGTTACTGCAAAAGACAGCGATTTGTATTTGTTTTTCAGGGAATTGGAAAAGATTGCAAAAAAGGAAGTTGATAAAACATTATTTGCAAATGCAAAGTCAACATTGCAAAATGATTTGTATAGTGTTAAATCTGCTGAATTTGAAAGAATTGAATTATTTGAAGATGTTGAAATAGCAAGCATTACAAATCTAACATTTGACGAAATATTAAAGTTTGTTTTTAATGCTTCAACAAGCGGTGAATTTGAAGTAAGACGAAACCCAAAAAACAAACATGAATTATCGTTTAGAGTAAAATCAGGTACAAATTCAGAACCTTTTGCATTAATAAAAATTGGAGATATTAAAGGCTTTGAAACAAATAATTTAACCCATTACGATATTGAAGAAGAATTTGATAATGTTAGTTTATTTAAAAACATCAATGATAGTTCCGTAAATATTTTAATGGGTAGTCGTGCATTTTACGAAGGCTGGGACAGTAATCGCCCAAACATAATAGACTTTGTAAATATTGGAACGCATAAAGATGCCAAGAAATTTATTTTGCAATCCATTGGCAGGGGAATACGAATTGAACCTATTAAAAATCAGCGTAAAAGATTATTGCCATTAATTAACGATGATGTAATTAAAAATGAAGACTTGAAAGCCAAAGTAAAAGAAGTAAATCTTTTGGAAACTTTGTTTGTCTTTGGCACAAACCAAAAAGCAATTCTATCAGTTCTCAAAACATTAAAAGGAGAACAACAAGAAGAAGAACATCAATTAAGTTTATTTGAAAAAGATATTTTTTCTCATCCTTTGCTAATTCCTGTGTACAAAGACGCATCATCGAATAATGAAAAGCGTTTAAAACGATTGAGAATAAACAAAGAAGATTTTGCATTATACAACGATATTGTTGAAACAATGGATGAAACAGCAATTGCTTTCAATTTTAATCTTAAATATGAAGATGTTGCCATTTTAACTGAGAAACAAAAAGACAGGAAAAATTTTAAACAAGTAGAAAACGAAAAAATTGGTAAAGTTGAACCGGTAGTAAAACACATTTTGAATTATTATAAAATCATACCCGAAGAAGTTGACACTTTTTCAAAAGTTAAAGAAGAAATTATTCATTACAATAAAATTAGTGTAAACACATCAAAAACAGGAAGTGAAACATCTATTGATTTTAAACGACTTGAAGAATTAAAAAATAAAATAAGGCAAGCGAAAAATCCTGTTGATATTGAACAATTAAAGGCTGACTTGAAAGATAAATACAAAGATGATTTAGATACACTAATGGAAGAGTATGCCAAATTAAAAAATAAAACAACTGGCACAGAAACTTTCACTTACAGAAACGAAGAAATACATATCAGGAAATTATTAAACCATTACTATTTTCCAACTGTGGTTTCAGGCAAAGACCGTATTAAATGGATGAAACACATTATTGATACTCCGAGTGAAATTGAATTTGTAAATGCTTTGGAAAAACATCTGAAAGAAGATGATAATTTCTTTTCACAATTTGACTGGTGGAAATTCAGTAAAATAGACCATTCACTTGATAAAAAAGTTAGAATACCATACATAGACCCATATAACGGAAAAAGAAACTTTTTGCCTGACTTTGTATTTTGGTTACAAAAAGGAAATGAATATCATATTTTGTACATTGACCCAAAAGGGACTGGCCGAAGTGAATATCAATTCAAAGTTGATGGGTACAGGGATTTATTTGTTGATTCCGAAGGCTCGGAAGAAAAAGTAAAGGAATTTGAATTTGGTGAAAAGAAACTAAAAGTCCATTTAAGACTTGCAACGGAAGACACAGCAGTATTAGGAGACAAAGATTTCTACAAAAAATATTGGATAGAACCAAACGACTTTGATATAGAATTAGACAAATAAGCCACGCAAAAGCCATACACATCCCGATCAAAAATGGGAAGAGTATGCCTTGCCAACGCTGAAAGAGATGCTAACAAAATTTGAAATAATAAAGGAAAATAGAAAGCACTAAAGGACAACAAAGGCTATACGTAATTTGGGTAATATGCTAATTTTGAAGATTATAGAGATAAATAAGCTTAGTAGTAAATTGAAAATTAATTGTTTCAAAATCCCAAACTACGTATAGCCCAACCGTTATCGGGGCAATCAATGTGTTGGTAGGTTTCTAAACGTGCTCGGGTACCTTAATCGTAATCCGTTATGCGTATATGGAAAAGAGATATTTACCATTATCAACAAGTTTAAAAACTAACTATCCTGGTTTGACTTTTCTCTTTGGTGTGGAAGGTGGAGTATTTTTCTTTGCAAAAAAGCAAGACAAATATTATATACTTGCTGATTTTGGAACTATGGCAGACATGTTAGATGAAGAACATTCTATTAATTAACCGGCTCATTTAAGTTAGATAAAAATAAATTTCGGATCACCTCATTTTCTTGCTTTTTAAATAAAACCGTTCTATTTTTGTAGTTCGTTTAGAATTTCGTAGTGCAATTTTTTGGGTGGACGCCGGAGTTGGAGAGCCGGGGCGGACTGTAAATCCGTTGGCGAACGCCTTTGGGGGTTCGAATCCCTCGCCACCCACAAAAAATAGTTTTGCGGGGGTAACTCAATTGGCAGAGTCACAGCCTTCCAAGCTGTTGGTTGCGGGTTCGAGCCCCGTCTCCCGCTCACGTTAATTCTGTACTGTTTGCCGGCTCGTGCCGGTTTATTTTCGGTTGAATTTTAGTTTTTATGCCGAATTTGATTTGTTGATTTAGTAATGCTGACGTAGCTCAGTCGGTAGAGCACATCCTTGGTAAGGATGAGGTCACCGGTTCAATCCCGGTCGTCAGCTC
>CBEVZC010000099.1:0-10788 GCA_965554225.1 uncultured bacterium
TATATAATAAACTTTAATTATAAAGGAAGATTTTACTTCTTTCTTCTTCTCTGTAAACTTTCATCAATCTACCGAGCAATCTTTTGCACCTTTCCTGATTATATGATCCAAATTCATTTTTTGAAAACACTTGAGCTAGAGAGTTTATTGATTTTGTAATGATATCTACTAAATTATTATTTTGAGTTAATATATCATAAGGTAAAAAGCTAACCAGATCAAAAGCAGCGGTTTCGGCAATTATCAGCAATTCATCATAATTCAAATCGGATAAATTTATTTTATCGGGCGATAACCCTGCTTTTTGACGAAACTTTAATTCATACTTCATTCTTTCCGTCAGCAGAACCAATGCTGTTCCCAACGGTATTTTAAGATTTATCATAACCTTATCCTTTTCTTGTTTTCACTTTCCTTTACTATCATCTTTCATCATTTTTAAATTATCGATTCTTTTTTCTATTTGTTTTACAGTCAATTTGTTCTATTTGCTCCCATTAAAAGGGGTAATAATAAATCGCTTAATCAACATATAACAAACCCAATAAGAAATAAATTTAGTTACATTACATTTGATTTTTTAATACTTTTGAGTAGTAAACAATTTAGTATAGCTTTTGAAAGTAAGTAAATTAGAGACACAGATACAGTCCGCTACTTGATAAATTCAAATATTTAATAGATTATATGAAAAACAAACTTGATTTCCATGATAAATATTTCTTATCGCAATTTATAGAAAACTCTCCCAATCCAATTTTTATTGTTAACGAAAGGGGAAGGTTAATATTTCTAAACCCTTCATGTAAAATATTTAAATCATATACTGATAGCATTAAGAATAAAAAGTACAGCAATCTATTGAACCAAAGCAAAAACTCAAAAAAAATTGATTTGATTATTAGCAAAGTGTTTGAGAAAGGCGAAAAATTTAGCGGAATTCATTTGGAGTATTTAAGTAAATCAGGAAAAGTTTTCCATTCTGATTCAAGATTTTATCCTTTGTTTGATGAAAACAAAAACGTTATTGCTTGTGTTGTAGCCAACACCGATATTACCAAGCAAATCGAGACAGAAAATAAGTTATTCAAAAAGCAAGAAACATTTAGAGCTCTTGCAGAAAGTTCTAATGATGTAATAATGCGTTTTGATAGACAGTACCGCCATATCTATGTTAATTCGGTTGTTTACGAATCAACTGGAATTCATGCAAAAGATTTTATAGGAAAAACCCATAAGGAGTTAGGCTTTCCGGAGAATTTAATTAAAATTTGGGAAAGAGCTATTGAGAAAGTATTTAAAACCGCCAAGCCGAATAGAATTGAATTCCAATTACCGACAAAAATTTGGATAGATTGGCTTTTGGTCCCTGAATTTTCACAAACCGGCAAGGTGCAGTACGTAATTGCTACCGCGAGAGATATTACTGAAAGAAAAAATATTATAGACCAAATACATAAACTTAATTATGAACTTGAAGTTAAAGTTAAAGAAAGAATAAAACAGTACCATCAAGCTAACAAAGAGCTGAAAAAAGAAATTCAATCCAGAAAAAAAATAGCCCAAGAACTAAAAGAGAGGCAAAAGCAGTATAAGGCAATTTTTGAATCAGCTATTGAAGGCTTGGTAATAGTTAACAAACATGGTGAAGTTGTAGAGGCGAACCCTTCGGCATACAAAATGTATGGTTATAAATACAATGAATTTCTTAAACTTAATCTCATAGATTTAGTAGATTCTAAAAGTAAAAAAGAATATCTCTTAACAATCAAGCCATTATTAAAGAACGAAGATGTTTCTTTTCATGGAGTAGGTCTTAAAAAGAACGGATATCCTCTTTACATTGAAGCTCATGCGCGTATTTTTTCGTACACAGGGAAAAGACATTTCCTTATAACAGTAAATGATATAACAAAGCGAAAACTTTCTGAACAAAAATTACAAGACCGGGAAAAGAACTACACAGCGCTATTCAACCTATCACCAATTGGAATTGTTTTAATTGACTTTGAAGGAAATATTTTAGATGCAAATCCTGCTTATTGTAATATTATTGGGTATTCCAGAGAAGAATTATTGAAAATGAAGGTTACTGATTTATCTCATCCGGATAGTGTAGCAAAAATAGACAAACATATCTCTTACCTAAAAAAGAATAAAATATTAAGGCATACGGTAAAAAACGTAAAAAAGGACGGAGAGGTTGTTTATTTAGAATTAAATGAATCGAGAATTTCTTTAGCATACGGCGGGGAATTCGTATTAGCAATTGCAAGTGACATAACCGATCAAAAGCTTGCTTTCATTGAATTAGAAAAGAATGAGAGACGTTATAGGACTTTATTCGATATGTCTCCTAGCGGAATAATGATAGAAAACGTAGATAATATAATTTTAGATATAAATCCGGCTTTATGTAAATCGTTAGGCTATAAGTACGAAGAAGTTATTGGAAAACCGGTTGAAAAGTTTTTTCCGCAAACCGAGTTAGAATCAGTTAATAATTTTGAAGGGGGAAAGAATCAGAACAAAACAATTCACCATACAATAGAAACACAGAGAAAAGACGGTAAATTTGTTTATTTGGAACTGAGCAAAACACTTATTCCCTTGACCAATAATACTGAAGGCGTTCTTGTAACAGGAACCGATATAACTAAAAGAATAAAGTATGAAAAAGATTTACTAAAAGCTAAAGAAGAGGCAGAAAGATCGAACAAACTAAAAACTGAATTTTTAGCTCAAATGTCTCATGAAATCCGTTCCCCCATAAATGTTATCTTAAGTTTTACTTCTTTATTGGAGCAGGAAGTTTCCGAAAAGTATAATTCGAAAGAATTGATGAGCTACTTTAAAAGTATCAACAGAGGTAGTAGAAGAATTATAAAAACAATAGATATGATTTTGAATATGTCCGAGATCCAGACCGGAAGCTACGAAGTCAGTCCAAGAAAATTAAGTCTGGCAAAAGATGTATTCAAGGGTGTTTTAGATGAATATAGTAGTTTAGCGGAAAGTAAAAGCATTAAGCTTACCTTCGTAAACAAAACTCATTCTTCTAATATTGTAGCTGATTTATACTCGGTTATTCAGATATTTTCAAACTTGGTTGATAATGCAATTAAGTATACTGAAAAAGGAAAAATTGAGATAAAACTCTACCGGAATGCAAAAAATAAGTTATGCGTTAATGTTAAAGATTCCGGAGTCGGCATTTCCGAAAAATACTTACCAAATTTATTTAATCCTTTTACTCAGGAAGAAAGCGGATACACAAGAAAATTTGAGGGAACCGGACTAGGCTTAGCACTTGTTTATCAATACTGCCAACTTAACAATGCAACTATCTTTGTAAGAAGTACTAAAGGGAAAGGAAGTACATTTAAAGTGATTTTCGAAGGTAACAAGTAAAGTAGAATTAAAGATTAGCAAATACAAATAAAATTCGATTAGAAGCACCAAATATCAAACAATAAAACACAAAAATCTCTAATTTTCAATTTGTGAAACGTACGTCTTGCTTTTGTTTTTTTATTCTATTTAAGCCGACTGTCTGAATCTTTGTTATTGTACTTATTTACTTTTCAGAAACTATTTTTTGATATTAGTTATTTACTTAAACTAATAAATGAAAAAAATTAGTATTATAAAATTATTCGTCTAATACTCTTTTTAAATAGTCTTTGTAATATGAATTCGGCATTTCTGAAATTAAGATTTGGAGTTGGGGTTTTGTAATAAAGCCCTTTTTATAAGCTATCTCTTCAATACAGGCAACCTTTAATCCTTGACGGTCATCAATTACACCAAAGAAATTAGAAGCACTTAACAAAGCTTCGGGGGTTCCGGTATCCAGCCAAGCTACACCGCGGCCGATTTGCTCAACTTTTAACTTACCCGCATTCATATAAACTTTATTAACATCGGTAATTTCTAACTCGCCTCTTGCTGAAGGTTTAAGATTTTTAGAAATTTCAATAACCTTATTATCATATACATACAAACCGGGAACAGCAAATGGTGATTTTGGATTTTTAGGTTTTTCCTCAATAGAAACTGCATTACCTTTTTCATCAAATTCAACAATACCATACCTTTCAGGATCTTTTACGCGATAAGCAAAAATATTTGCTCCCTCTTGATGGCTTTCCAAAACATTATACAAGAAATTTAACTTTCCATAGAATATATTATCTCCCAGAATAAGCGTAACACTATCATTTCCAATAAACTCTTCTCCAACAATAAAAGATTCCGCAATTCCGTTTGGGGCATCTTGAACTTGATAAGTAATAGACAATCCTATTTGCGAACCATCCGAGAAAAGTTTTTTGTAAAGCGGAATAGTTTCTTTATTAGAAATGATTAATATTTCCTTAATTCCACCCAGCATTAAAATTGAAAGAGGATAGTAAATTAAAGGTTTGTCGTAAATTATTGTGAGCTGTTTACTATAGACTTTTGTTATCGGGTAAAGCCGCGTTCCGGCTCCACCGGCAAGAATTATTCCCTTCACTTATTCACCTATATTATTAAGATTACTTCACAACTTCAATTTGTCCTGAAGCTATAAAAATATCATTTTGATTAAACACTTTTATTTGATATTTACCGGGTTTAGAAAAAACATATTTAAAAAACGTATCTTCCCAATCCGGGTTTAGTTTATACATTTTTGAACCGATAATTTTCTCATATTCAAAATCATTATCCTGATCTTGCCAAACTTGAATTTTAATTGTATCGGTCTTAAAAGGCATATAGTTTTTCAAATAAACATAAACTACACCTAAATTCTTTGATAAGGATAGAGAAGTAATAACATTGACCGGTTTCCCGCTAACAACAACTTCACAGAAAGTTAAATCACAATTTTCATAATATCGAGAAGAGTTTGCTACTTTCGAAGAAGAATATTCCGTATCTATTTTAATATCAACTGTATCGACAGATAATTTTGTCTGAGATGAATTCAGAAAATAAACTTCATATTTACCCGCTTCCTTAAACTCATAATTAAAAACAGCCCATTTATCATTTTTGTTTATCTTGATAATTTGGCTGTCAAAAGGTTTAAATACATTATCCGCTTTTTTATCGATAAATAAATATAATAAAGAGTCGCCGATAGCTTTATGTTCATTGTCGAACAAAATATAAACTTGACTTCCCCACGGTTCTATTTTCCATTCATTTTTTGCTTCGATGGGTTTTCCATCTTCTGTAAAGCTTTTACAAAAATAAATTTGCTGAGCACTTAACGTACCGCCAACAAGAAATAACAAAAAAATAATCTTTTTAACCAAACTCATTTATACCCTTACGTTTCATTCTTAATAAAACAAAAAACATACTTATTTAAAAAACTTTCCAACTTTATCGGCAGCCCCAGGCAAAACGAAAACAACGACCTTATCATTTTCTTGAAATTGAGTTTCGCCTTCGGCAATGAATCCTTCATCGCCTCGTATGTAACCTCCTATTAATGCATTTTTAGGAAATTTTAAATCTTTAACAAACTTTTTTGTAGCCGGCGATTTTCTCAGGACATTAAATTCAAGTACTTCTGCATCTATTCCCTGCATACTAATAATAGAAATAATATTTGCCTTATGAATAAAGCGAGTAATATTATTTGCTGCAATCAGTTTTTTGTTAATAAGAGAATCAATTCCAATAGTATGTGCTAAAGGAATATAATCAACATTATCAACGAGAGCTATGGATTTAGAAACACCGAGATGTTTAGCCATTAAGCATGTTATTATGTTTGTTTCGTTATCTTCGGTTAGAGCAATAAAGCCATCCATATCAACAATACCTTCTTGAGCCAATAGATCAATATCTCGTCCGTCGCCTTGAATAACAAGAGTTTTGTTTAAATACTCGGCTAGATCTTCCGATTTAACTTTATCGGAGTCTATCAATTTTATATTCAAACTACTCTCTAACAACTTAGCAACTTTTCTTCCTACTTTACCTCCGCCAAGAATCATTATATTCTGCATGTTTGATTGATCTTTCCCGACTAGTTTCTGAATTTCGTCAATTCCCTTTGGAGTTGTTACCACAAAAACTTGATCGTATGGAAGAAAAACATCATTACCGGTTGGTATAATAGTTCTCATACCTCTATGAATAGCAACTATTCTAAATTTTACATCGCTTAACTCTTGGGCTACATATTTCAAACTTTTTCTTATAATCGGAATATCAGGCTCCAGTTTTAGCCCCATTAAAGATAATTTACCTTCTTCAAATTCAATAATATCAGTAGCGGCAACTCTTTCAATAAGCTTTACTATTTCTACGGCAGCTAACTCTTCGGGATAAATTAAATGATCAACACCAATCGATTTAAATAAGTCTAAATGTTCGGGAGAAACATACTCGGCATGTTCCACTCTTGCAATAGCCTTTTTAGCTCCCAACTTTTTTGCAATAATAGCCGTATTAATATTTACAGACTCTAACGAGGTTACCGCCACAACCAGATCTGTTTCCCCAACATCAGCTTCTTGCAATGTTTTTATAGAAGTAGAAGATCCACTTACGGGAATTACTTCTACATTCGAAGCGATATTATCTAATTTTTCGTTATCTATGTCTATTAATGTAATATCGTGGTTTTCATTTGCCAATTGCTTGGCTAAATGAAACCCTACTTCTCCTGCGCCCGAAACAATAATTTTCATTTTAGCATGTATTTATTTATTATTAACTCAAAATTAAGGTAGTTTAGTTAATTATGCTAATCAATAGTTATTTATTCTTTTGGATCTTAAGTTTTCAAAAGATAAGAATTCATTGTGAAACCGATAAGTTGAACGCCCGGTTAGAAAGCTAATTCGTATTCCATAAAAAAACATGTGTTTAATGTTAACTATTATTATGATCTTCCGCCTAGCATTAAAAATAAACAGCTAACCGCAATAGCTAATAATGCATATATGAACTTATTGTTCTCAAACTTTATTCTAAATAAATAAAGTTTAACATACTGCAAATTGAACTTGATTTTGATCAAGTATAGTAATAGTTTTTCACTCAAACAAATTCAATAATAAAATGAATTTTTCTGATAATCTTTTTAACAACGAAGAGTATTCCTCTATTGGCAATCACGAGCTTATTCTAAAAGTAAAAGCATGTAAAGAATACATATCTTCCGGACAAGCATTTACTTATCTAGAAAATATTGAAGAAGTGATTCAATTGTGTATAGAATATGATTATATAGAAGACGGATTTTTCTTAGCAGACGCTGCGCTTCAAATTGCTCCGTATAATTCCGAACTTTGGTATTCAAAAGGTATTTTTCTAAATAGCCTTTTTGCCTTCGACGAAGCACTGAAGTGTTTCGATAAAGCTTTTTCTTTAAACCCCAGCGATTCTGAAATCCTTATCAACAAATCCATCGCCGAAGAAAATCTTGGACTGATTGAAGATTCGATTGAATCCCTAAAAAAAAGTTTAGTATTTGATCCCAATAACGAGGAAGCGCTTTTTAGTATTGCTACAATTTACGAAAGACAAGAGCAATTTGAACCGGCTATTAACTATTTTCTCAAAGCGCTTAATATTGATAAAGAATATTCTGATGCATGGTACGAATTAGGTTATTGTTACGAAAGTACCGATCAATTAGATTTATCCCTAAATTGTTACAACCACTATGTAGACATAGAACCATATAGTCCATCCGGATGGTATAACAAAGGTATAGTTTTAACCCGGCTTAACGATTTTGAAAAAGCTATTGACTCTTTTGAATTAGCTATAGCCATAGACGACAAATTAACAAACGCATGGTTTAACTGCGGCATTGCTTATGCTAACATCAATCGATTAAAAGACGCCTATAAAGCTTTCAAAAAAGTTTTGGAACTAGACCCCAAAGACGAATTAAATTTACTCAATTTAGCTAAGGTCTGTGAGGACTTAGATTACATTGATGAAGCAATTGAATATTATTCCAGAACGTTAGTGCTAAATTCTTCTTATTACGAAGCTTTGCTCGGAAGAGGAAATTGTTTTATGAAGAAAAACATAGTAGGCTTAGCAAAAAAGGATTTCAATAAAGCGCTCCTTTTAAAACATAATTTTAGTTCATCATGGAATAATAGTAAATCCGATTGGGTATTAAAATCATTTAAAACGATATTAAGAAACAAAAAACTCGTTTCATTAGATGGTTCTAATTTTGATGCATGGTTAACACTGGCACAAAACTATTTAAAAGTTGGAAACTGGAAAGATAGCTTAATAGCCTATGAGAAGTATTTGCTTTTGCAGCCTAATTATCCACAAGCACTATATGGTAAAGCTGTAGCAGAGTTTTACCTTAGGTACATTGATGATGCAATAAATGATTTGAAAAGATCATTTTTAATTGATCCCAATTTAAAAAACGATTTTAATTTGGATTTCCCAAATATTATTCAGTCCGGATTATTTAAAAAACTTTTAGGTAACAGATAAGGAAAAATTTATAAATGACCCATCCTGACATAGATAATAACACAAAATTAATTGGAATTGTAGGTCATCCAATAAAACATTCTCTTTCTCCGCTTATGCAAAATATTTCTTTTGCTTTGGAAAAGTTAAGTTATATCTATGTTCCCTTTGATGTTCCTTCAAATAGTTTAGAAGATGCAATTAAGGGTATGCTGGCTTTAAGAATTAGGGGATTTAATATAACACTACCCCACAAAGAAAAAATAATTCAATATCTAGAAGATGTTTCGGAGGAAGCCGGTGTTATTGGCGCAGTAAATACTGTTGTAAATGAAAACGGTTACCTACATGGATATAATACAGATTCGTATGGTATTACTAAAACTCTTGAACCATATAGAGAAAAATTAAGCGGAGCAACTGTAACCGTAATCGGATCCGGCGGCGCAGCAAGGAGTGTGGTTTACAGCTTGATTAGACATCATAAAATTAAATCAATTAATCTTGTAAATAGAACTTTACAGCGCGCAGAATTTCTTAGAGATTATTTTTCTTCCAAAATGCATTTCAACAGCATCACTCCTTTAGAACTTATTTCTCCCGATTTGACTAATGTATTTAGGAATTCAAAATTAATTGTTAATACTACATCGTTGGGAATGTATCCGAACATTGATGATTCTCCGGTTGATTTTCCCGATTCTTTTCAGGAAGGTCAGATAGTATTCGATGTTGTTTACAATCCTCTGAAAACAAAATTCTTAGAACTAGCAGAATCAAGAGGGGCAAAAACCATAAATGGTTTGCAAATGTTCATTGAGCAAGGTGCAAAATCTTTCGAACTTTGGACCGGTAAAGAAATGAATGTAAATGAAGTATACGAAAAATTAACTTCTCAACTTAATCAATAACCAATTCAAACTTAACTTAATTGTTCCAATGCCTTTTTAATTCGTTCAAATGCTTTCTCCAAATTTTGTATTGAATTAGCAAAAGAAATTCTCAAAAATCCTTCGGCACCAAAAGCACTTCCAGGAACAGCAGCTACTTCAGCTTTTTCTAACAAGTACATAGCAAGGTCAACAGAATTATTTATTTTATACTTTCCATACGTTTTTCCGAAATAATTTGAGATATTCGGGAACAGATAAAAAGCTCCGTTCGGCTTGTAACAAGAAATATTAGGAATTGAGGTTATAGCATTGTGAATATAATTTCTACGCTCTTGAAACTCAATTCGCATTTTTTCGACAGCGTCTTGTGGACCGTTAAAGGCTTCTATAGCGGCATACTGAGAAATAGAAGAGGCGTTTGAAGTGCTGTGGCTTTGTATTTTGTTTATCCCATTAATAATTTCTTCGGGTCCGGCAGCAAAACCTATCCTCCAGCCTGTCATTGAATATGCTTTTGAAACTCCATTTATAACGATTGTTTTGCGTTTAATCTTTTCGCTGAACGAAGCAATACTTACAAATTTGTAATCGTCATAAACCAGTTTTTCATATATTTCGTCCGCAATTATATAAATTTCTTTATTCTCCAATACCTCTACCAATTCCTCAAGCTCTTTTTTTGAATATGCCGATCCCGTTGGGTTTGAAGGGTTGCAAAGGAGAACGCCTTTTGTGAAGGGAGAGATGGCTTTTTCTAATTGTTCTGGAGTTAGTTTAAATCCATTTTCTTCTCTTGTTTGAATTGCAACTGATTCTCCTTGAGCAATACTTACCATGTGCGGATAAGAGACCCAATAAGGAGCAGGAATAATAAACTCGTCGCCGACATAAAGCATAGAAAGGATTGTATTAAAAAGACTTTGTTTAGCTCCGCTCGATACAACAATTTCGGAGATAGAGTAATCCAGACCATTATCTCTCTTCAATTTGTTTGCAATTGCTTCTCTTAATTCCGGTAACCCTACATTTACCGTATACTTAGTTTTATTGTTATCAATTGCACGCTTGGCAGCATCTTTAATATTTCCCGGAGTTGGAAAATCCGGCTCGCCGACACTTAAATCAATAACTTCGAATCCTTCAGATTTCATTTGCTTTGCTTTAGCAGAAACTTTCATTGTTGGTGAAACGCCAATATAACTAAGTCTTCTTGATGCGTGCATAGCTTTCTCCGTATAATTTTAATTGGAAATATAATTTAATTCACATCCAAAAACACGAACAGATTATACTTTAAATTTTGTCTTATTAAAATTTATGTGTTGCTATTTTGCTTTAAGTTTATATTATATGTTTTATATTGTAAAATATTATAATTATATAGTCGCTCCTGAAAAAGGCAAAAAAGCAAGAAAATGGATTAAAAACGAAAGAA
>CBEVZC010000100.1:0-10714 GCA_965554225.1 uncultured bacterium
TTTTTCAAATCCAAACCAAACGGTTTTTGTCTAGATGTGCTTTTGGTTTTTGAAGATCCCTATTTTCTTGACTTTTTGGGATTGAGCGATACCTATTCCGAGAAAGATTTAGAGAGCGCCATCTTAGTTAAATTGCAAAAGTTCATCATCGAATTAGGTAATGATTTTGCTTTTCTAGCCAGACAAAAGAGAATTACTATTGACAACGAAGACTACTATATTGATTTACTCTTTTTTCACAGAAGATTAAAAAGACTGATCGCTATAGAGTTGAAATTTGGTGCATTTAAAGCCTCTTATAAAGGGCAAATGGAGTTTTATTTGAGATAGCTTGAAAAGTATGAAATGGCAGAAAACGAAGAAAAACCAATTGGGTTGATATTATGTGCCTCAAAAAACAGCGAGTATATAGAACTGCTACAATTAGACCAATCAAATATAAAAGTAGCAGAGTATTATACAAACCTGCCTGGCCGGATGGCAGGAAAGGAGGAAGAATTAACATCTAAACCTCCTTTTACTTAATTTTATTTATCGTTTTTTTCGTTCATTCCTTTATTTAATTAACTAAGTTAATATATTAAAACAACTTAACTGCTCCTATGGTCATTTAATACTATTTCATCAAAATCATTTTTTTAGTTTGTACATAATTACCGGTTTGTAATTTGTAGTAATAAATTCCGCTTGATAAACCGTTCCCATCAAACTGAACTGAATAATTTCCAGGATTTTGTTTTTTGTTGACTAAGGTTTTTACTTTTCTTCCGAGAATATCGTAAATAACAAGTTTTACATTTGACGTTTCACTTTTTACATTTAACGGAAGGCTATATTCAATTGTTGTACTTGGATTAAACGGATTAGGATAGTTTTGTGATAATTTATAATCAGTGGCAATTAGATTATCGTTTGCAATATCTGTAATTGTTTTATAAAAAACATTAATGTTATATGCTAAAAAACTATAAGAATTATAGATTGTTGCAAAGTCACCTACGCTAAAACCAATAAAGCCGGGCGATTCTACCCAACTTGAATTTTCCCACATTTCTGATAATCCCATAATCATATTTGAATTGGAATCATAAGTATAAACAACCCTTCTATCCTTTATCCACTGACTTCCGTCCCATTTTTCATTTAAGTTTTCGGTATTATTTCCATTGGCATCATATGTATAAACAAATCTAGAATCACCAATCCAATTTGTTCCGTCCCAATTTTCAAAAAGCCATAAAGTTCTTAAACCGTTGGCATTAAAAGTATAAGAATATTTCTGAACATTAACCCAATCGGTACCGTTCCATTCTTCCGATAGTAAAGAAGTCATGTAGCCGTTTGAGTTATAAGTAAAGGAAGAACGGTCTCTGTTAACCCAATCACTACCGTCCCAATTTTCATCTGACTGTGAAATAATTCTACCATTAGAATCGAACTGGTTAGTACTTCGGGAATCATTTATCCAGTTTGTTCCATCCCAATTTTCCACTATTGAAATAAAAGTACTAGCAGTTTGTTCTGTAACAGTTTGTCGAGAATCCGGAATCCAAGCAGTACCATCCCAATCTTCGTTTATTTTGGATGATAGCTTTCCTTCAGAAGTATATTCAGTTCTCCATCTGCTATCATTCACTAACTGAGTTCCATCCCAAACTTGTTCTAACTCTTCAATTCTATTTCCGTTTGAGTCGTATGTAAAGGTTGATTTGTCATTAATAACCCAACCGGTGCCGTCCCAATTTTCAAACAATCTTTCGGTTCGCTGTCCATTAGAATTATAAGCTGTGGTTGTCCGCGTGCTGTTTACCAAACCGGTTCCATCCCAGTTTTGACTTATATCCATGATGATATTACCGTGATCATCATATTGATAAATCTCTTTAAATTTAGGTCCGAATAAATCTTTTCCTACTACAGAATCCGGAACAGTAAGCTGAGCTAAAGTTTTATTTAAAGCTGAGTTTTGAGAATAAAGAAATTCTCTATTTTTTAGAAAGCCAACATTATTATTTGCTTCTAAAATTTTTTCATATTTATTTAGTAATTCATAAGAATGTGGATTACTTATAATATTTGTTTGCGAATGTAAAATTAAACTTGTTGTAAAGAGTAATATCATTAGCTTTGAAATAAATGCTGGTCGGAATATTTTATTTTTCATGTCTTCTCCTTTTTTTATTATGTCTTTTAAATTTTATATACCTGTTTTAATGCCGGCTCTAAGTTGAAGATTGTTAAATTTACTGATAATATTAAACGTTCCTGAAACATCAAAAATTAATTTACTGCTGATTGGCATTTCATAACCGGCACCCAGAGCAAAAGTAAATTCTGCTGAACCTACACTTGCAGAGCTGCCGCCAAAGCTAAACCCTCCGGCACTTACCGATGGAATATCAGTAGATACAGAAAAAAAGTTAAGACCTAACTGACCGATACCATAAAAACCAACTCCTGGGACAAAGAAATATTTTGCGCCCAAAAGCACGGGTACAGTACTATAGCTAACGTTATCAGATTCCGTACTGTATTTTATATATCCGATTTGTGCAACCCCATTAAGTTGCGGAATAAATTGTAATTCAAACGCACCTGTGCCTCCGAAACCTAATTTTGCTCCATCACCAAAAGTGCCTACAGGTATAGAAACGACCGCACCAGCGCCGACTGCCATATTACTTTGTGCATTTATATTTGAAAGAAGTGCGATCATTAAAAAAAGTGTTGTTAATAGGTTTTTCATTTTTTACTCCTGTTGTTAGATGTTTGACTATTTTATTCATGAATTATAAAAACTATATTTCCCTCATAAGCATCAGTTGATTTTGTGACAGCCGAAGATAAAATGTTTGTAGTTGCCCAGTCACTGGGTACTTCAATAGAATTGAGTAATATTTCCGAATTTTCAAAACTATTATTTTCTATTTGAGTATATGAAATTCTATTTAGCAGTAAAAGAATGCTAAAAAGTGTAAAATGTTTTTTGTTTTAAGCATTTTTATTTTCCCCATTTTGTTTAATGATTTTTTCAAAGTATATCAAAGAATCCGATGACAATTATTGTTAACAAAACACCAATTAATATTGATATGATAATAATTATGCGGCTGACTATTTTTTCCTGCTTAGGAAGTAAGTCAAAATCTTGGTCTGTTTTCTTCTTTTTCAATTTTGCCTTTTATTCTTAATCATATTCTTACTCGTACTCTTAATCTTCATTAAAAATATTCAGATGATTATTAGAAGGCTCTGCAAAACATCATTTTGTCATATTGAGCGGAGCGAAATATCTCGATTTTAAGTATCAATGAGATTCTTCATCCGATAAAAAACATCGGAATCAGAATGACAATTTGTCAGTTATTCAAAGGCTTCTAAGAGTCTGCTCAAGAAAATCTCATCATGTTTTTTAATTGTACCAAAAGTAAGTTTTGCGAAATAGACTTGCTGTCTGATTTGTTTCAACATTTTGCTTTTTTGTTGCAATATGTTAAAAAGTGCGAAATTAATTTATTTTTGAGGGTTATTTTTCAATTTAAATTCCGAAGGGACACAATCAAACTGTTTTGAAAATGCTCTTGTAAATTGCGCCGGACTTGAAAATCCTATTTCGAATGCAATTTGTGTTACTGAAAATTTATCTTCTATTAAAAGTTTTGCGGCTCTTTTAAGTTTATGTATTCTTATAAATTCGCCCGGAGGTTGGGCAGTTATTTTCAATATTTTACGATGCAATTTTGTTCTGCTCATAAACAGTTCTTTTGCCAATTGCTCAGTTCCAAAATTTTGCTTATCAATATTTTTATCAATTACTTCCAAAGCTTTTTTAATGAATTCATTATCGGCAGCGCTTAACTTATCGCTTCTAAATATAGTGTCTAAATTTTTATTGTATTTATTTTTTATTCTTTTTCTTTGTTCAAGTAAATTTTCAATTCTAGTGAACAGTTCTCTGGAATCGAATGGTTTTATTAAATAATCATCTGCCCCAATTTGTAAGCCTTCCAATTTGCTTTCAAAAGAAGCTTTTGCGGTTAGAAGAATTACCGGGATATCACTTGTTTGCCATTCAGATTTTATTTTACTACAAAATTCAATTCCATCCATTGAAGGCATCATTATATCGCTTATTATTAAATCGGGTATTTTTTCCGAGGCGGTTGTAATTCCATTAATTCCATTTTCTGCTTCAATAATAAAATATTTTTCTTCTAATAAACTTTTTAAATATTTTCTTACATCATTAGAATCATCAACAATTAGTATTGAAGGTTTGTTTGGATCAATAAATTCAGTATGTTCTGAGGTTTCTGTTTTTGTATAAACAGTTTCGTTATTCTTTGTCGCGGTAATTTCATACTTAGCTGCATTTTTAATTTTTTCTTCTTTATTTAAATATTCTTCACCGAGAGGAATTTCTAATTTGAATTCTGTCCCTTTACCGGCTTCACTTTTAACAGAAATATCCCATTTGTGTAAATCAATAAACTCTTTAACCAAAGATAAACCAATACCGGAACCTCCGTAGTTACGCTGCATCGAATCATCTACTTGAAAAAACCGGTCGAATATTTTATCAAGTTTATCTTTAGGTATACTTATTCCGCTATCCGAAATAATAATTTCGGCAATTGGTTTTGAAGTTATTAAATTTTGACTTACTATTACATTTATGTTTCCATTTCCCGGCGTAAATTTTAATGCGTTTGAAAGCAGGTTATTAATTATCTTCTCAAACTTATCTTTATCAATCCAGCAAATTATTTTTTCTGAATTACTTTCAAATTTTAGATTTATTTTTTTCTGCTCGGCCAAAGATTCAAATGAAGAAACTAAACCTTTTAAAAGTAGAATTAAATTTTCTTCTTTTGCTTTTAATGGAATTGCAGCTTTTTCCAGTTGGGATAATTCAAGAAGCTGATCAATAAGTTCTTTTAGCCTATTGCTGTTTCGTTCAATTAAATCAATGCTTTCAGAAGTATTAGGTTCTTTTTTATTTTTAAGTTGTTCCAGCGGACCTTTAATCAGCATAAGCGGAGTTCTGAATTCGTGAGAAAGGTTTGCGAAAAATCTCGATTTAATTTCTTCTAATTCCGATTTTTGTTTAACTTCAAACTCTTTCATCTCCAGTTCATTACGGAGTTTTGTTCTGTTAAGTTCAAAGCGTCTTATGGCGTAAAGTCCAAGAACAATTAAGAAAACAAAAGCTATATTTGCCCAAATTGTTCGCCACCAAGGAGGATTTACTAAAATATTAAGAAGAGTTTCATTGTTTGTCCAAACGCCATATGCATTTGTACTTTTAACTTTAAATATATAATTGCCCGGATCTAAATTTGTGTAAGTAACAAATCTTCTGTTGCCGCTTTCAACCCAATCACTATCAAATCCTTCCATCTTGTACGCATATTCAATTGATTTTGGTGAGTTGTAATCTAATGCTGCAAATTCAATTGAGAAAACATCTTGATCAGGGGATAATTCAATTTTTTTGGTATTTATCAAACTTTTTTTGAGCAATGAATTTTTTCCAATTTTAACAGATTTATTAAATAATTGAAAATCAGTAAAAACCAAATTTGGTTTGTAATTAGAAAGTGAAATTTTATCCGGATCAAAAATATTTAATCCTTTTGTGCTTCCCATAAGAATGTATTTATTTTTGAAAATAATGGCAGCATCAGGATTCATTGAAGTGCCGTTTATTCCGTCTTCGGATGTGAAGTTTGTAAAGCTATTATTTTGGGTATTAAATAATGAAATTCCGGATCCGGTTCCAAGCCAAAGATTTCCATTTTCTGCTTCAACTATGCTATTTACTAAATTATTTTGCAATCCATCTTTCATTGAATAATATTCAAATTCAGTATTGAAATCATAAACTGATGAGTCATTTTTATTTGTAATTTTAATTTTATTCAATCCATTATTTGTTCCGATCCATAATATAGTTTCGTTATCTTTTATATTTGATTTTGATTCTGTAATACAAAAAATATTATTACTGTTAAGAGAATTGCTTGAATCTTCCATTTCTAACCAATGATGAAAAATTCCTCCGTTCTTATCTTCAAATAAATTTAAACCGCCGCCTTGAGTCCCTAACCAAATTCTTCCAAATCTATCCTCTTCTATTACCCAAACATCATTGTGAGAAAGACTATTATTATTTTCAGAATCATTCAGCCAAATTTCATAGTCACCAGATTTGGGGTTTAATCTTGCTGCACCAACACCCCAATATCCTATCCAGATAAAACCGTTTTTGTCTTGTAGTAAAGATTTATTATAAAACAAAGCACGAGTATTTGTTTTTGAATTGTATAAATTCCAATTTGTAATTTTTCCAGTTGTTGTATTTAATTGCTTTAGACCTTTACCGTAGGTTCCTGCCCAAATTTCATTTTTCTTAGTTTCTAATGACCAAATATGAAAATCATTTAGTGGTAATATTTTATTTATTGTTAAATCAGAGCCAAAGTTTTCTATCGAAAAAATACCTTTCTCTGTACCTACAAATATTGTGTTATAACTGTTTTTTGATATTGCTGTTACATTTTTGTTATTCAATATTGAAAAATTGTTGTTCAATTTAACTGAATTAAACTGTGTAGATTTTTTTGTGCTGTAACTTATTCCATGTTCAGTTACTAACCATATTACTCCCGATTTGTCTCTTAAAACTTTATTTATTTGATTGCTAATTATGCTTTGAGAATTGTTATCATGATGAATAAAACGAATAATTTTATTAGTTGTTAAATTTATTTTAAGTAAACCTGAATACGAATCTGACCATAATATTCTTTGACCATTCTCAATTTCATCAATAATGTATCCGGTAGCAGTTCCATACTGCAGATTTTGAGGATTTGGAATTTCAATTCTATCAAAGGTATAATTTTTTACATTAAGCTTGGTTAGATGATTGTGTGCACTAATCCATATTAAATTTGAGTCAATAGGGGACTGTGTTAACTGCCAAATTAAATTGGAACTTAACACTGTCTTATTATTTTTATCTTTAAAAAAATATGTTTTAAATCCATTTTGAGGATTCTCTGGATCAAAAATATTTAAGCCAATATATGTCCCGACGATTATCATCCCTTTAGTATCTTCTAGGATTGATAAAACGTAATTATGACTTAAACTTTTAGGATTAGTTTTATCACTTACCCAATGATCAATTTTATTTAACTTAATATTTAACTTATACAGTCCATCTTTGTATGAACCAATCCAAATATTTCCTGCTCGGTCTTCGTAAAGAGATTTAATGCTATTTTCAGCACTAGCATTTGATTTCAGTTCCCATTTTGTGAATTTTTCAGTTGAAGGATCAAATTTATTTAGAACACCTGATTTAGTTCCAACCCATATATTTCCTTTGCTATCCTCGGTTAAAGCCCAAATGCTGTTATCGGAAATACTTGTTGAATCTTCAGGATTGTTGCGGAATATTTTAAAGTTGTAACCGTCATATCTGTTTAAACCATCATCGGTTCCAAACCACATAAAACCATATTGATCTTGAATAACTGTGTTTACTTTATTGTTTGATAATCCGTCTTTTACGGTAAGATGTTTAAATTTTAAAGATTGCGGAAATATTAATTGATTTGTACTTATTAGAATAAAAAAAATTGCAAAAACAAAGTGAATTAATTTTGCTGACATATTCTTAAGAATAGTAAATGATTTTAAACATTTAGATATTAAGGAAAATCAAATAAAAAGTCAAATTGTCCTTTTATTTATTATGCCCAATATATATAATTAAATCAAAACACCGTAAATAGAATATTTAATTATTTGTTATTACTGATAAAGTTAAATTATTGAAAGGACTTTACGAATTAATTTAATAATAGTGTTATTATTTCATCAATATCATTTTCTTCGTTTGGATAAAATTACCAGTTTGCAATTTATAAAAGTATACTCCTGAACTTAAGCTTCTTGCATCAAATTTAATTTCGTAATTTCCCGGTTTTTGTTTTTTGTTGACTAAGGTTTTTACTTTTCTTCCTAGAATATCAAATACTTTTAATCGCACAATTTGGAATTCTTGCCTGCCTGCAGGCAGGGAATATTTAATTGTGGTTGTTGGATTAAATGGATTTGGGTAATTTTGTGAAAGTGAATACTTATCCGGAATATTTTTTGTTGTTCCTTCAACTCCAGTCAATAATTCTGAAATAGATCTTTTCCAAATAGCAGCTCCCCAAGTACCTGCAAAAAGGTTATCACCTTTTACTGCTAGATATCGAACCGGAGTATCCAACAAGCCTGTACTAACATCAGTCCAGTTTGTTCCATCATTTGTTGAGATAAATATGCTGCCCGACCAAGTACCTGCAAACAAATTATTTCCGCTAACTGCAAAAGCATAAACGCTTTTATTAATCAAACCATTGTTAACCTCCGTCCAATTATCGCCATTATCTGTTGATAAAAAAACACCAACTGATGTTCCAACAAATAATTTAGTACCCGAGGTTACAAAAACATGAATTTCTGCATTTGTTAAACCAAAATTAACATCATTCCAGCTATCACCGTTATCAGTTGAACGAAATATATCTCTTCTTGATCCTGCAAAAAGATTAGTTCCGCTTACGCCGAGGGAATTAATGCTTGTCGCGGTGATCAAGCCAGAGTTAACTTCAGTCCAATTATCGCCATTGTCGCTTGAACGAAATACACCTACGTTTGTACCCGCAAATAAACTCGTTCCATTAGAAGCAATGGCGTTAACAGATTTGTTTGTCAATCCGGTGTTGGCTTCGGTCCAGGTTAAGCCGTTATCAGTAGAGCGAAATATACCGCTATAAGTTCCTGCAAATAAATTGGTACTGCTTAATGTTAAAGCATTGACAAAATTTCCTGTCAATCCTGAATTTACTTCACTCCAGCTATTGCCTTCATCTCCTGAGGAAAAAACACCTAGAGTAGGTATCCCGGCAAATATGCGGTCACCACTTACAACCATTGAAGAAACCATAGTACTTGTTAATCCCGAATTTACTTGTGTCCAGTTGGTTCCTTCGTCGGTTGATCGAAATATTCCACCTTTAAATGTACCGGCAAACAGATTATTATCTTTAATGTAAAGAGTTCTAACAAACCGGTTAGTTAAGCCTGAATTTATTACATCCCAATTTGTACCATTGTCAGCTGAAACATATACACCGTCTCCACCATATGTGGCGGCATATATTTTTGTGCCGTTAATAATAAGATCCATTACACTTGTAGAATTTAATCCCGAATTAACTACTGTCCAGTTAGTGCCGTTATCTGTTGAAAGAAAAACTCCGCCGCCATAGGTTCCGGCAAATATGTTATTTCCGATAACCGTTAAAGCTGTTACATTTAGATTAGTCAGGCCTGTATTAACTTCCGTCCAACTCGAACCATTATTATCAGATAAAAACACTCCTCCTCCGTAAGTTCCGGCAAATAAATAACTATCTTTAGTAACTATAGAACGAATATCATTGTTTGTTAGCCCGGTGTTTATGGCATTCCAATTTAAGCCTTCATCAGTAGAAAGAAAAACTCCGCCATATTTAGTCCCGGCAAATATGTTGGTCCCTGAAGAAGTAAGAACTCTAACATCCGGAGAGGTTAATCCGGTATTAAATTCACTCCAAGTTGAACCATTATCACTTGACCTGAAAACTCCTCCGTACGTACCGGCAAAAAGATTAGATCCTTTCATTGTAAGAGCATAAACGACATGATAAGTTAACCCAGCATTAGATTCAGACCAATTAGAACCATTATCGGAGGAAACAAAAATACCGGTTCCCCAAGTACCGGTAAATAAATCAGTACCGTTCGATAAAAAACAGTATACATCCCCGCCTTCAGGACCGGAGGTTTTTACCCACTGGGCATTATATGTGGTAGTCAATAAAATAAATATTATTAATGCATTAAAAATTGTGATTGTTGTTTTCATTATTATTCTCCTTTTGAAAATGTAGTGTTAAATCAGCATGCATTATGGAAAGTGAATATTGAAAATTTTGTGTTCCTCCGTATCGGAGTATAATTATTATAATGTCTTATTGCTATCTTCGGATAGTTAATCCGATAATAAGCAATATGAGTCCTATTAAAATAATTGTAAGGCTATTTTGGTAATTTGATTCTAATTAAAAATAAAAAATAATGTACTAAACAATTAATTAATACACAAGACAATCACTCTTTTATATTAAACAACTTTGAGGTATATTTTTTTAGTTTTTGAGCCTATTTAAAAAGTATTGTGTGAATATTTGTTGTCTCTCTCTATTTTAAGTCTTTTTATTATCGAATCTAAATTTTAATGCTCAATAATATGAAACTATTGAATGACATAATTTTTTAAAAGAAGATTAAAATAATTCCAATCATCAGGTAAAACTTGTTAATTTCTAATTATAAATAACTTAAGGAACAATAAATGAAAAAAGCCTCACAAGTACAATACTTATAAGGCTCTACCAATGTGAGCGCGGGTGGTCTTCCCGATTGAAATTCGTTCATCGGGATAAACTTCTCGACCACCCATAAATTCTTTAAAACAACAAACCCTCATAAGATTAAGTCCTATAAGGGTTTGTCGAGTGAGCGCGGGTGGTCTCGAACCACCGACCCTCTGCTTAAAAGGCTCAAAAGATGTACAAATATTGCGTTTTTAGGCTGTTTTCGCACT
>CBEVZC010000101.1:0-10565 GCA_965554225.1 uncultured bacterium
TACGGGCTTTTTCAGTCAATTGCCCGACTTTTTTGCAAAGAAAAAAGGAAAGGTGTTGATAAAAGACTAAACAATTTTAAGAACAATTAATCTTTCTGATAATAAATATTCTTATAATATTTATTCTTTTTATTAAAGTCCCAACTTTAATTTAATTGCAGAAGGTATTGCATTTTTATGAACCATAACAGCAATGGTTTTAAGTCGAATATAAGGTTCCGACATGTACCAATAACCATTAAATTTTTTGCCTTTCGTTCCCCAAGAATTTTTTGTGTAATAGAATTTAGTGCCGGCTTGGTCTTTTGCTAACCCTACGATCTGCATTAAATGATCGTCTGTAACATCAAAGTCATCAAAAGCAATTTGGCGCATTTCTTGAGTAATAAATTTTTCAACTTCAGGTTTTTCATCGTCAGAAGATTTGTCTTTGTCAGATTTATTGTTTACCGGAACTACAGCGTAATCCTTTTTTCTATAAAAATTATTATGTCCGGTATCTCCGTCCCAATCTACCGAATATCCGTTATTAAGTGCGTTATTGATTATTTCTACAAGATCATCAATAGGCACATTATAATATTCGGCATTTGCCCAATTATCCGGTACTTCCAAAACAAATTTCGTATAAAACGGATGATGAGTGTATGAAGTTATTTCAACATAATCATCAGGGTTAATTCCCGTATATTTCGCAAAACTTTGTGGTGTATATGTTTTACCATTAACCATAAACTCCTGTGGAACTTTTCCCATGTAAACATCCAAAACGGCGGCGAATGCCTTTTCCCATTTTGTTGATATTGTTCTGTTTGAATTTCTAAGAACACCGCTTAAAATTCTCTTAAGAACAGAAACCATTTCATGATGATCAAGAATTCCTTTGCTATTCTTAATTTCAGGATATGCTTGCTCCGGCACCAGTCCGTATTTTTTCATAACCATTAAAACATCATGGGCTTGCCCGCCTTCGTCAAAATTTGCTTTACCATGATATCGTATATAATTTTCCGCTTTCATTTCATACGCACGTCTGGCAATATACATTTCGGAAAAATCAAACTTTTGTTTGCCAAGTCTAATGGATTCCGTTTCTCCGAAAGAAGAGGTGGCAAATGCCCAGCATGTTCCGGTCCTTCCTTGATTCTTTACGGAAGTTGTTTCAACGTTATAAATTATCTGAAAGTCGTGACGGTTTTTAGTCTTCTTTCCCTGCGGGTATGTTATTAAGGGAACAAGTACGGTAAGTATAAGCAGCTGCTTAAAAGCAAAAATCTTTTTCAAATCTTTTCTCCTATTTCTTTATGCCGAATGGAAATTTATTAAATTTTTATGTTAAAGGCAGAAAATTCTTAAATTGATTTTTTGTATAATGTCTTTTAAGATTTTAAGCCGGAGGAAGTAATGATTAACAAAGTAAAATTTGTTTTTTCTTGTGCCGTAATTTTGTCCTTCTTTCTCGTGCAAAGTTGTTCTACTTCAATTTCTCAAATGGCTCACCCCGAATTAAGCGACGGCATGTATGACAGTGAATTTCCTTATAAAGATGCTTCGAAGGAATTAGAACAAATCACAGAATCAATTCGAATGATTCACAGCATGGCTTTTTATAAAAGTTATATTTTCGACGTTGAAACCAATTTAACTATAAATGATTCAAGATTTCAACATCCAGAAGATTATGCAACTTCCGAAGTGCTATTCCATCAAACATTTGCCGGCACTGCCACTATAGTTTACTCAAACAGCGGCAAGATTGCCCTATTAACATGCGCTCATGTATTAAATTTTCCCGATACTTCTATTTCTTATTTTTCTGATTATTTAGGTAGACGGACAGACATAATTCGTACTGTTTCAATAAAAACAAAACAAACAAATTACCTTCCGGAACTTGAAAGTCAACCGGAATTTAATGTATTAATAAAAAATGAAAAATTAGATTTAGCTCTATTGGGAAAGAGTCTTAAATTATCAAATGCTATTAGATTGAACCCATTCCCGTATCCTTGGGGAAATTCTAAAAACTTAAGCTGGGGATCATTTGTATATTTGTTTGGCTATCCTTTAAATAACAAGATGATTACAAAAGGTATAGTAAGCTTACCCAATAAAAAGGACAATATGAGCTTCTGGGTTGATGCAAATATAAATAAGGGTTTCAGCGGCGGATTGGTTTTGGCAATAAAAGACGGCATTCCGAATTTCGAATTAGTTGGAATTGTAAAATCGGGTTCAGGACAAACAGATTATTATCTTAAACCCGCATTAGGTGAGCAAGCTCCTGTAATTAACGGCAAAGTTCCTTATACAGGTAATCTTTATGTAAATAAAAAGATAAGTATGCGATATGGAATAGCGAAAGTTATATCAATAGAAGCAATTGGAACTTTTCTAAAGAAAAACAAAATAAAATTAGAAAAGATGGGTTATATTTTTGATTATTTTTTCAAATAACATTTTTTAATAGTTGTTAAATAAAATATTAAGGAAACCTAAATGACATCATTCAAATTTAATCTAATTATTGTTTTATCGGTTCTTCTATTTTTAATGACTGGGTGCCTCAAAAAAGTAAATGAGCTCGGAGGAAGTAGAGCGAAAATAAAATTTGGCTTGGTCATTCACGGCGGAGCAGGAAATATTACAAAAGGAAGATTTACCAAAGTACAGGAGCAAAAATATGAAAATAAACTACGCGAAGCTTTATTAACCGGTTACGGCGTTCTTGAACAAGGTGGCTCAAGCGTTGACGCTGTCGAAAAGACAATACGGATTTTAGAAGATTCTCCTCTGTTTAATGCCGGTAAAGGTGCCGTTTTTACAAACGCCGGTACCAACGAAATGGATGCTTCTATTATGGATGGTAAAACATTAAACGCAGGTGGAGTTGCCGGGGTTAAGCATATTAAAAACCCAATTTCTTTAGCCAGATTAGTAATGGACCGTTCTCCGCATGTATTGATGGCCGGTTTGGGTGCAGAGAAATTTGCAAAGGAAATGGGTGTAAGTTTGGTCGATACTTCTTATTTCTTTACCGAAAGCCGTTGGAAATCTTTACAGAGAATTAAAAAAAATACAGCTAAAAAAAACAAAGACAAATCATTATTAAAATTAGATAAGCCGGATAAATTCGGAACAGTAGGTTGTGCTGCATTGGACAAGTTTGGTAATCTTGCGGCGGGTACATCAACCGGAGGCATGACAAACAAAATGTACGGACGTATTGGTGATTCACCGATTATTGGAGCCGGAACTTACGCTAATAATAAAACATGTGCTGTTTCTGCAACCGGACATGGAGAATATTTTATTCGTAATGTAATTGCCTACGACATATCAGCTCAAATGGAATATAAACATACTTCATTAAAAAGAGCAGCCGAAAAAGATATTATGCAAAAATTGGTAGAACAAAAAGCCGGAGGCGGCGTAATAGCCATTGATAGACTTGGTAATATTGTAACGGTTTTTAATACGGAAGGAATGTTTAGAGGATTTATGGTTTCGGGTGGAAAACCAACAATCGAAATGTATAAGAACTAACTTATGAAAAACCAGAGGACACGAATTTCCTTGTCCAATGGTTTAATTACGACATTCGGGACTATTTCACCAGTAACATCTTTCTTGATTTTCTGAAGCCATTAATTTGTAATTGGTAAATATATGTTCCGCTGGCCAATTGAGAAGCATCGAAAGGAACTTCGTAAATTCCTGGCGATTGTTCTTTGTTAACCAACGTCTTCACTTCCCGGCCTAGAATATCAAAAATTCTTAGTTTTACAAACGCAAGATTTTGCTTTTCAACAGATGAAATAGAATATTTTATTGTTGTTGCCGGGTTAAACGGATTAGGATAGTTTTGATATAATTGAAAACTATTTATAACAGGATTTTCCTTAACAGAAAGAATCGGACTTACATAAATAAGTCTGAAAGCATCCGCTATGGCACTTCCTGTAGGATTAGCTTTAACTTTAATGGAAACTTGGTCGGAACTTGTAAGGTATAAATCATCTAGGTAATTCCACTGTCCCCCGTTTAATCTTTGCGTTTTTGTTATGGTTGTATCCTTTCCATTAATCGTAATTATAAACTTGGTTTCATAAGAATAGTTTGCATCTGTCTGCCACCAGCCATAAAGGACATAATGACTACTTGGAATTAGATGATCGGAACTAAACAATACATAAGCAGAAGTATCTGTTGTTGGCAATTCATAAAAATTTTCACCGTAAAATTCTTGTCCGGATTGCTTTAATGTAGCAGCTCCGTTAATTATTGCATCTTTATTATCTAAAATCATACGCTTGGGATGGGATAAATCCAAATATTCCGCGATTGCAAAAACAGTTCTTTTTCCTATCTCCAAAAGATTTTCATTCGTTACTTCCAAGTCATTAGAGCTTTTTAAGTAGTTATTATAAGGCGTTTCATAGGTTAAAGCCATGACCGAAGAGCCATAGTGATTCCATAGCCATCCTTCCGGAAATTTGGATTTTAAAGTAGATTCATTAAAATCCTCTTGTGCAAAGTACGGAATATCCGACGCATTTAAATTTGCAAATTGATATTCCTTACTGTAAAAGAGATTTGATGTTGTACCAGGTGTATGAATCCAAAATGTGCAATAAGAAGCAGCTTGGGAGTGCATGTTTAAAAAATTCGAGATGATCCTATCCGAATTAATCTCGGTTAATCGCTGTTTTAATATTTTAACCTCCTTAGCTGTTTCACTGTCCGCTTTATCCCAATTCGATTCAAGATCAATCCCTTCAAAATTAGTTCTGGAACGCCCGTAATAAACACCATCGGGATTTACAAATGGGACCATATAAAAAACAACATTGGATAAATAATCGTTAACCACTTCACTATTGCTTAACAATTCTTGAACAATCCCATCAAAATGCCACGAGCTTGGGGTTTCGCCGGGATGAGTTCTTGCATGAATCCAAACTTTTAATTTCGAACTATCGGGAACAGTAGGATCTGTGATTTTCATTTGCTGCATAGGAAGATTTTGAGGTGTATATCCAATTGTATCCAAAATTACAAACGGACTTTCTTCCCATTCGCTTAGCCGTAGCTGTAAATAGCTGAATGTATAAGGTGTATAGTATGCAACAAATACTGTGTCCTGTTCATAGGTCTTTTCAAATACGTTAACCTGCGGACTTTCGCTTTCCGTAAATCTGGAATAATTTTTATTATCGTATGAGTACATAGCTCTGGAAACGTCACTATTACTTACATTTACGTTTATAAATTTATTGTTAACTCCTGAAATTCTAAAATAAAACCATCTTCCTCCTATGTCTTCATTCGTCGTAACAGTATAGTGAACGGAATCGGTTGTCGTTACCGTTTTAAGATTCCCGCTTTCAAAGTTCGCATCAAACTTAACCTGAGGGTAAATCATTACTGGTAATATTATAAAAGTGATTATGAAAAATAGAGAGGGACTTAGGTTATTAAATATGTTTTTGTAATTCATGAAAAGCCCGATTGTTTGATGGTTAAAGTTCAAAATATTATTTGAATAAGCATATCTTCTAAATATGATATTTGGAAAGATAGAGGAAATTTTCAATACTCGGAACTTTTTCTCTACTATATTTTAAGATAATAAGAAAATTAATTGATGAGTAAATTATCTATTAAAGTGATGCTCATCACAGATATTTGAAAATGTGAAGAAGATCACAGTATTAGCCTTTCGTTTTGTACATATTTGAGACAAAAGTTATAGGAAAGGTTAGCAATGGAAAATATATCGAATAAACATCAAGCGGCAGTAAATGAAGATTTAACTTCTTCATCAAAACCTTTATCATTTCTTAAACGATACTTTTTTACTCCTACTTCAGCGGGAATGATGGGCTTTGCGGTTTTTTTTAGTTTGATTCTCTTTACAAAATTATTTACTTATGTTTTTGGAATTAGTAATGAATTTAGTTTAGGTATTGCAGATGTTTTTAACGCTGCGATCGGCTTTGTTTTAGTATTTTCTTATAAATTTTTAGAGAATTTTAAAACCGACTAATAGTTAAGAATTAAGCTTATCTGCTCTATCGGCAATTTTAAGTTTTTCGATCATTTCGAAAAGATCTCCTTCCATAATGTTTGAAAGATTATAAAGCGTAAGACCAATCCGATGGTCTGTAACTCTGTTTTGCGGGTAATTATATGTCCTTATTTTTTCACTTCTATCACCTGTTCTTACAATAGATTTTCTTTGAGCTGCAATTTCATCATCTTTTTTTCGTTTTTCCAAATCATAAAGCCTTGTTTTAAGCACTTTCATAGCTTTTTGTCTGTTCTTTAACTGAGAGCGCTCATCTTGGCATTGTACCACTATTCCGGTTGGTATGTGAGTGATTCGTACTGCAGTTTCAACTTTGTTTACATTTTGACCTCCGGCACCACCGCTTCTGTAAATATCAATCCGCAGATCGTTTTGATCTATTCCAATTTCTAAGTCTTCGGCTTGGGGCATTACAACAACTGATGCTGCTGAAGTATGCAGGCGTCCGCTGGCTTCTGTAACCGGAACTCTTTGAACACGATGTACGCCGCTTTCAAACTTTAGATCGCCATAAACTCCTTTTCCGCTTAATCCAAGTACAATTTCTTTAATTCCGCCCATAGTCGATTCGTTTGCGTCAATAATTTCCTGCTTCCATCCTTTTAGCTCGGCAAACCTCGAGTACATTCTGTATAAATCATTGGCAAAAATTCCGGCTTCGTCTCCACCTGTACCGGCTCTTATTTCCATTATCACATTTTTGTCATCGTCAGGATCCTTGGGAATCAGCAGAGTTTTAATATCTTCTTCTAATTTAATTTTTTTCCCTTCAAGTTCACCTAACTCCGCTTCTGCCATTTCTTTTAATTCATCATCATCAGAAGAACTAATTATTTCCTTGTTCTCTTCAATGTTCTTAATTACGTCCATTAAGTTGTTATAAGCATCAACCAATTCCGTTAGTTCGCTTCTCTTTTTGCTTAATTCTATCAACTTTTCTTGGTTGGAAACTATTTCGGGATCGGATAATTGTTCGTTAATTCCGTCATATTTTTCTTTTATTTCTTTTAGCTTGTCAAACAGTTCCATATAATCCTCATAAATGAAATCGAAATATAGTAAAGTTGGTTTAGAATTACTATGCTTGGAAAGTTAATTAAGATAGGAAAAATTAACAGAAGTAAATCCAAATAGTTTGTTAATAGGAGAATAAATAAAATATTAAAAAACCCGGTTTTGCAGGTCTAAAACTTTAGAATTTTACTTATTGTTATCATTTTTTAGTGAAGTTTGTTTGTAATCTCCAGGTTTCTATTGTTTTTCTGTTTCCCTTAATAACTCCAAATATCTAATTTGTTTCGAAATTGAGGGAATTGTATCTTTGCGTTTTATGTCAATTTTAACGTTTAGTAAACTGAGCAATTCATCAACAGCATCAAACATATTTATTTCCGGATAAGCATTATCTCTTAAATAATGAATTAGTTTTAGGGTTTTAAATCCATCGAACCATAATTTCTTCTGTAATTTAATTTGCCTGTCTGATTTGGAGTTTTTTAAGATTTTATTCCAATTCTCGTAAAATTTATTTAGTTGAAGAAAGTTGTACAAAGATTCATTAATTCCTTTCGCATTATCAAGATATTCTTCTGAAGTTAAAATATTATCCGAATTAAAAATGTCTAGCCACTCTTTTAGTATTTTGAAAGATTCCGGTGAATAAAGTAAATATTCGTTTTGCTTGCGTAGAAGAAACCGTCCGACCCTCTGCCCTGTTCCAAATGGAACTCGCCAAGAACTCCTTGCAGATGGATAAACGGTAGTTGAATCAATTTTGTTGATATTTATTACTTTGGCTAATTTTTCCATAAAGTAAAAATCTTCTCCGGCTTTTCTTTTGTTCATTCCGCCAACTTTAATGTAACTTTTGAAATCTACAACCATTGTAGAACCAATTGTATGAATAGCATAAGGAGAGTTTGCAAATTTAAGTCCTAAAACGTAATATCTAAGAAAAATCTCATAATTTAGTATTGCAGACTTATTTTCCCAATTCTCGGGCAAAATGTGAGAAAAGTTAATGTATGCTGCGGAAAAGTTTTTGGTGTTTGTTTGGCTTATGATTTCTGAAAAGTAATTGTTTTGAACCTGGCAATCCGCGTCTAAAGCTGCAATGATTTTCTTTTTCGGGGTATTATAATTCAACACTTCTAAAGCTGCATCCATTCCTATTTTTCTGGCAAGACCAACTCCCCCATCCTTTTCCGGCAATTCATTTCCTGATGAAGAAGCGTCAATAAAACTTATATTCAATCCGTATTTGTTATTTTTTTCTAGTTTTTTAAGATAATTAAGTAAATTTAAATTATCCGTTTTTACTTCTTCTGAAGAACTTTTTAGATTATTTACAACAAAAATTATTATTACTTTTTCTTTGTTGTTGTTTTTACCGAGAAAATCTAAAAGAATTTTTACATTTTTAAATTCATTGATTACAGGAATAACAACCGCCAATTCAAATTTTTTATTTGTCTTGTTTTGTAATTTCCAAGTTTTTAGAGAATGTTTTTCTGTATATTTTTGAACCATTATTTGCAAGGAGTTTTTTTTCAAAAGATTCCCGTTTCTTAATATTGATTTTGTTGTTTCAAGTAATTACTTCTTCGTTTTTAGCGTGACTCAAATCACAGTTATCTATCAATTTGAGACAATTTATAAGCATTTAAATTAAGTACTTCTGAATTTTAAGAAACTAATTTATTTTATACTCAACAAAAATTCTTCAATAAATCACTTAATAAGTCAATAACTCTCTCTATCAACCAAGTTAAATCTTACAAAAAATAGTAAAACTATATATTCGGCATAGAATTTGGTATTTGGATTTGAGTCATGACTTTAAAAATCCTTAATAAATTTGTTAATAAATATAGCCTTAATAGATAAACAGAACCAGAAAAAAACCGATAATCAAATAAAACAATTATATCATAGAGTATAAAATGCAAAATAATCTAAATTTAGCGCTAAAAAGCAACGAACTTTTCAAAAATGCTGATCTCACAAATTTTGATCCTCATGCACTGAAAATTAAAATGATTACACTCAGAGAAGGGGAAGTACTGTTTCGTGACGGTGATAAAGCAAACTCTATCTTTCTGATTTTAGACGGTGAGATAAATTTACTGAAAAGAAAAGCAATCGGCAAAACAAGTTCATTTATTTTAAGTCAGAATGAATTTTTTGGTCAGGATGAATTTTTTCTAAAAGCTCCGCGTAAATCTACTGCCGTTGCTCTTAAAGATGCATATATAGCTGAACTATTTAGAGGGGATTTAAATAACCTTTTGCAGAATTATGACCAGATTTTCAACAATATAAAAAAATCTGTATCTAATATTGGTAAATATTCAAAAGAAGAACTAGAACAATTAGTCGAACGTGCAAGACAGGAGGCTTTAGGTTTAATACAACCTCCAAAGCCGTCTATTTATGAAATAGATTCAAAAAATGAAAGAGATGATGAAAAATTAATTGAGAGTGAAGACAATAATAACCAGTTAGTTGAGGAGGTTAAAAACTTAGAAGCTGAGGTTGATGAATTAAGAAAGGATAATAAATTTTACGGAAAGGTCGTTTTGGAAAAAGACAATCTTATTAATATACTGAACTTAAAATTATCCGAGTTAGAAAATAAATCTTATGAAAAATCTGAAAATGAGGTAAAACTTAATAACTTAATTAACGAACAAAAACAGAATATTATTGAACTTCAAAATAAAAACACTGAATATGAACAAAACTATTCAAGACAAAAAAATATTGTACAAGATCAAAGTACAAAATTAAAAAATAATCTTATTAGGCAAAGAGAATTAGAAGAAGAACTTGCAAACCGAAATGGCGCCGCTGAAAGGCTTCAAAATCTTGTTGAGGAATTACAAGAAGAATTAGAGAACACAAAACATGGTGAAAATTCGAAAGATGAACAAGTAAATAAGTTGAGAGAAACAGTTCAAGAGCTTGAATCAAGAATATCGCAGCTAAATCAAGAAAAATCGAAAATACTTGAAAGTAAAACCGAAGAATCCCAATCTATATTAAATAGAAATCAAGCACTGGAAAATCAAATTGCTGAACTTAATGATAAATTAAATGAATTTGAACAGAAAATAACAGAACGAGATAATGTTACAGAAGAGCAGAGCAATAGGTTAAAGGACAATTTAAATAGGCAAAGAGAATTAGAAGAAGAACTTGCAAACCGAAATGGCACCGCTGAAAGACTTCAAAATCTTGTTGAGGAATTACAAGAAGAATTAGAAAACACAAAACATGGCGAAAACTCGAAAGATGAACAAGTAAATGAGTTGAGAGAAACAGTTCAAGAGCTTGAATCAAGAATATCGCAGCTAAATCAAGAAAAATCGGAAATACTTGAAAGTAAAACCGAAGAAACTCAATCTGTATTAAATAGAAATCAAGAACTGGAAAATCAAATTGTTGAACTTAATGATAAACTAAATGAATTTGA
>CBEVZC010000102.1:0-10533 GCA_965554225.1 uncultured bacterium
CGTTTTTAATCCATTTTCTTGCTTTTTTGCCTTTTTCAGGAGCGACTATTTATTAAAAATTATAGACTTTTGTAACATTTTTCTATAATTGTTCGTCTTATATAATATAGCTCATTTATTTGGTTTAAAATGAATCGGTCTCTAATATTTATTTTATTCTTTAACTCATTACTCTTATCTCAATCATTAAGTATTTCCGGAAAGATTGTCAATTCATCTAATGAAAGTCCTATTCCCTTTGTAAACATTGGAATTAAAAATACTTATTATGGTACTAGTACAAATGAACAAGGTAATTTCAAATTAATTTTATATTCGGTAAAAGATACCTTAATAATATCTTGTGTTGGATTTGAAACCAAAACAATTATCCCAAGTATAAGATCAAGATTACATTCCAATTTTAATATAGCCCTTAAACCCATTACAATTCAATTACCCGAGGTATTAGTTGATGCAGATGAAGATCCTGCTTATGGAATAATAAGAAAAGCTATTGAGAATAAAGAAAAGTTAAAAGAAGGACTTAGAAATTACCATTACGATTTTTACTCCAAAAACATTCTTTATTCAGGAAAAGAAATAGTATTTATTGAAGAAGATTTAGGTGAAGGTTTTCATGTAATGCCGGATAGTACACTTGAAGTAAAAAATACATTAACTAAAACCGAAAACATAAAAGCAAAAATGTTCAGAAATGGCGATTTAAATTTCTTTGAAAAGAAAGTAATGGATTTTTGTTTGGATTCACTAACATTAGGAAAATTTGTTTTTCATTTACCCCTCTCAATTCATGCTTTCGACTATTATGATTATAAACTACTTGGTATTAGTCAACGAGACGATGTAAACATTTACGAAATTCAGGTTATTCCCTACTCAAATATAAGACCAACGTTCGCAGGAAAATTATATATTCAAGATTCAAGTTATGCACTTACCAATGTTTCATTATCATTAGAAAATCGAAATCTTATTCCATTTACTGACTTTAAAATATCAGTTTATCAAAACATGCAATATTATAACGGTTATTGGTTCCCAAAATATTATAATATTAATGTTGAAACAAACATGAATTATTATCACTTAATAAGTTTAGATAGTGCAATAACTTCATACGTAAAGGTATTTAACAATATAAATACAAATTTAGAAGACACAAGCAATTTGGTGCGCAACATAAAATCTAGAATTGATTATTCAAAGAATAATACAACGAACAAATTTGTGGCTCAATTAATTTCAAAAGAACAGATGGATAGTCTGCGTCTATATCCTTTAACTGCTAAGGAATATAATTCTTATACTTCTATCGATAGTTCCAAAGATATTATTTCATCCTTAAAACTAGGCGGAATTGGTGGTGAATATGTAAAACAGAAAGCTAAAGAAAAAGGCGTTAAAAATAATTTAAGCTCCGGTCAGTCAGTTTTAAGTTATCTGCAATATCTTAATGTAAAGAGTAATCGTGTTGATGGATTAGAACTTGGTTTAATGTATGATTATTGGGTTAAAGATACTTTATGGAATATAAATGGCAACCTTGGTTATTCACTTGAGCGAAACGATGTGGCTACGGAATTGAATTTAAATTTTCCCGTATCCCACTCGTTTATCGATGAACTGGAAATAAGCGCAAAATATGGAAGTGACTTTCATGATAAACAAATCCCTTACAATGCCTTATTAAATTCAATTGCTGTAACATTTGGTTTTGAAGATCGGTTTAACTATTACTTCTCAAGAAAGATTTCTCTTTCAGCCACAAAAAATTTTAATAAAAAATCTAAAATGAAATTTGATATTATTTACGATTCACAAAGATCTTTAAGTGAAAAAAAGTACTATAGCATATTTAATTCAAATAGAGTGTTAAGAGAAAATTTCAAAATAAATGAAGGATTGGATAACAGAATAAATATAAAATATGAGTTAGGTGTATCACCATATATTTTTGATATGCGAACTGTTGACGGAATTGTATTGTTACTTGAACATTCAAATAAAATAATTGGCAGCGACTTTAACTACACAAGTATAAGTTTTGCAGGACAATTCTTCTTTAACACTCTTTATGATGAGCTTTTCTTTTCTCCATATCTAGATGTTTTTATTGAGGGTAAAGCCGTTTGGGGTAATTATGGAGTACAGCATCTATTAACTCCAAATTCTGCTTTGGGGGTTTATTCTCCTGTGGGTACTTTTAAAGCACTCAAACCATATCAATTTGTTGGTGATAAATATTTGGCTATTCATATTGAACATAATTGGCGTAAAACATTTTTTGATATGTTAGGAATTTATTTCCCGGTTGCGTGGAATTTAGAATTAACAACAGGCATAAATGGTTTACAGATATGGAACAATAGCGAGTATTTTAATAATCGTTTTGAGGATAAATTTTATTGGGAAGTTTATGGTGGAATTTCCGGTATTCTAGGTTTGTTTAATTTAAATGTCGCTTATAATAAGTATAAAAATTCTGTGGTTCGGTTTGGATTTTCTAAAGTGTTTTAATTTAACAACCAAATTGTGGTTTTATAACGAGAAAGTACGGCAACTATCCTAAACCCTCGATTCAAATAAAAATAAACAGAAAATTATATCTTAATGACAGATATTTTGACCAAGAAAACTTAAAATGAAGTCGAATCGTTTACAAGAATTGAATAATAAATTCAGAGAGGTTCTATTTCTTAAAGAACTATATTTGCCATTCGAGGCACACGCACAGGCTATATGCAATTAAAACGGCACATAACCTTAACCGTTACCCGGAGGGACGGTCAAATGTTTTGCATAGTTCGGAAAACCATTTTGCTTTCGGCATATTATAAATTTGCAGCGTTAACGGCGTTAAATGGAAATAACTTTATCCGTTTTTAAAACAACATGTTACTACGAAATTTGATAATTCCGCGGCATTATTCAACTTATTTTTGACAAATGTATGTTCGAATATTCATTTATTGATATTCTTAAAAATGAGTAAATATATGTTCAATCTTATGTCTGCTGTTATGGGAATAATAATTCCTATTATTTGGTTAGGTGTTGTAATTTATATTATTTCTTTAGCAATAAGACTTGTAAAAGGAGTTGAAAGGATTGCAGATATACTAGAAAGAAAAAACGGTATTTAAAGCCAATCTCCCGATACACGATCCATCAGTCTTTGAATTAGTTCTTTGTTATGTCTTACTATTTCCGGTTTGCGAGGGATTGGATCGTATGCACGATTTTTATCATGAAGGAATTTCGGCATGGATCTTCCCAATTTTTCCTCCCAACGTTTACGCCATTTCTCAGGAAGTTCTATAGGTAAATCAATATTATTTAGCAGTAAATACAGCAGTGTCCATATCCTTGATGTAGCCGTAATGGAATAGCCTCCACCAAGCGTAAAAAGTGCTTTTCCGTTACAATGGTTATCAACAATTTGAAATATTTTTTTAAATAGCCTCTCAAAATCTTGTGTAGTAAGCAGTAAATCAGCTAATGGATCGGAAAAATGCGGGTCAGCACCCGTTTGAATTACAATTGCATCAGGTCTAAACCATTCTAGTGCAGGAATTACAACGCCCTCTAATACTTCTAAATATGAATCTCCTTCAGTAAAGGGTTCTAGGGGTAAGTTTAATTTCATTGAACGTCCCATTCCCTGCCCCAATTCATATAACCAACCTGTTCCAGGGAATAAATATTCACCTGACTCGTGCATAGAAATTGTCATCACATTTTCATCGGAATAAAACATTTCCTGTACACCGTCTCCATGATGAACATCAATGTCAAGATAAGCAACGTGCCAGCCTCGATCTGTCATATACTTAATGGCAAGAGCAAGATCATTATAAATACAAAACCCAGCTGCAAGACTTTTATGCGCATGATGAAATCCACCACCGAACTGAAGTACTTTACCAGCTTTATTTTCAACGAGAAGTTTTGCACCCAAAAGAGTTCCTCCGGCTTGGTAACGAGCACCTTCAGCCATACCTAATACAATCGGGTTATCCTGAGAACCAAAACCGAAAGCTTCTGCCTTGTCACTGTTTTCACCTTTGCTTAAAGATTCAACAATATTAATATAATCTTTGGAATGAATAACCTCCAAATCTTCTGCTGTTACAGGTTCGGGCTTAATAAAATCTGTTGGAATGCATAATTCTTGCAAAAGGTCCAATACCATTTCAACTCTTAAGGGACTGAACGGATGTTCCGGACCCAGATCGTATTTGCCATATTTAGGATGATAGATTACTTTACACATGAAATATGTACCGGCCATAGAACTTCGAAGCCATTTTCACATATAGCTTCTGCAAGTTTTCTTATCTCCATAGTATTCACGCGCAATACTAAACGTGCTTTGTCATTTTTTTCTTGATAAGTTAAAATTGAATGAATATTTATTTTCCTTTCAGAAAGAAGAGAGGTTAGTCGTGCAAGTTCACCGGCTTTATCCGATAAACGTATATCTATGCGTCCGGAAGGTTTATGTACTCCTGTTAATAGTAGCATTGCATCAAGAAGGTCTGCATTCGTTACGATACCAACTAACCGTAAGTCTTCAACAACAGGTAAACATCCAATTTTTAACTCTCTCATCAACTGTGTTGCTCTTTCTATAGGGTCTGATGGGTTAGTAGTTTCAACGGGATGACTCATAATTTCTCTTACTTCCGATGTTGGATCAAATGGTCTTTTTGCAAGCCGGCTTGTAGCCAAGCGAAGATCACGATCAGTTACAATTCCTATAAGTTTTTCATTTTCTATAATTGGGAGATGACGAATTCCTTTATCTTGCATCATCTTATATGCATCGCACAAGGTAGTGCTTGGAGTAATCGTTAATGGATCCGGATGCATTATTTCACGAATTAACATAACATGCCTCGCAATTAAATAGTCTTAATAAGCCGGTCTTTTAGCAGCCGGGTTAAGAGTTAAAGATACATTAAAGATTGAAATTTGATCATTTATTATTTCAATATTTAACTCAAGATTCCATAACCACGGAATTTCTTCAATCATTTGTGAAATCCTTCCTAAAATACTATTAAAGTTTGATTTATTTTCAATATGTAAATTTTCTAATATTTCTTCAATATCCTGATCGGTTAAAGGAGTAATACGGACTAGTTTTAAATTTGGCAGTTGCGATATTTCTATCAAAGGACCGAATAATGGGTCCGGTTTGACTTTCAATATAAAAGGTTTGTCATTATTGTTAGCGGTTTTAGAAACATGCAATCCAAAATATTCAAGGAATTTCTCCGCTTCCGCATTTTCAACTTCTACAGTTTGTTGAGAAGTTAAATTGCTTAAAATAGATTGAATCTCTTTACGAGCAAGTTCGGGTTTTACATCTTCAAACCAAACAAGCTTACCGGGTGGTTTACTACAGTATTCCGTATATCGAACAATTCTTCCCAAAGCTCTAGCTGCGGACTCTGGAAATCTAAATGCTGGAAACATTCGTTTGGTATCATGGTTCCCATCTTCCGAAATTAGAGAAATAGAACCTGTTTCTCCCATTAAACATAACAGTACCGGTTTACTGTTCATAATTTCTTTTTCCGCCAGAGCTACACCTCTTCTTATTGCAGCCGCAACCGGTTCGGAACCGCACTGACCAACACATGCATAACCAACCAAAATAGAGTCCACCGTTTCATCAATAAGAGCTTCATATACTTTAGTCTCATAACTATCTGGAGATGTGAAAGCACCTAGGTTAACGAGTTTAGGTCCTGCAAGTTCCAACCCATTTGATTCACATGCATCTGCAAATATTGTTGCCACACCAGCTGAATTAGCAATTATACAAACGTGGTTGCCTTTCGGTTTTGGCTGATGGGCAAGGACAACTGCTACATCAAACAATTCTTCTAAAGTTTCGGTTAGGATAATACCGGTTTGCCTAAAAAGTGCTTCTACTTGCCGCGTTCCTCCGGATAAAGTACCGCTCTTAGCTTCGGCTGTTTTCCTCCCTTCCGTACTACGGGCGCTTTTTACACATAAGATGGGTTTTTTATAAGACATTCTTTTGGCAATTCTTACAAATCTTCTCGGATTACCAAAAGTTTCTAAATAAAGAATTGCCATTTTAGTGTTTGCATCTTCTTCCCAATAAAGTAGCAAATCATTTCCTGAAACATCAGCACGATTTCCTGCGGAAACAAATGTTGTAAATCCTACACCCTTTTCCATTGCATATTCAAGAATGACTAACCCAAGAGCTGCTGAGTGAGAAAAAAATCCGGCGCTTCCTCTTTGAACAATATTTGGAGCTAAACTTGCGTTAAGGTGGACTTTGGGGTCGGTATTCATAAGTCCCAAACAACTCGGACCAAGCAATCTAACACCATGTTCCCTTACAAGCTTTACCAAATCCTTTTGTCTTTTACTTCCTTCTTCGCCTGCTTCGGCAAACCCCGCTGAAACTACCAATAATCCTTTTGCGCCTGCATTTATAGATTTTTCAGCAACTTCTAAAACTTTTTCTGCAGGAATTGAAATTACAGAAAGATCAATTTTTTCAGGAATTTCTTGAAGTGATGAATAAGCTTTTACCCCATTAACAGAAACGGCTTCAGGGTTTACAGGATAAATAGTTCCTTGGAAATTACCGTTTAAAATATTTTTAAACATCATATAGCCGATTGAAGATGGATCTCTAGAGGCACCAACAACTGCTACCGATTTAGGTTGCAGTAAAGGAATCAAAGAGTTTGCAACAGCTATACGTTCTCTTAAGTTCGATTTTCTCCACGTTGCCGCCGCTCCGTTTGTGGGCAACTCTACATGAACAGTATCTGAATGCCATACTTTATGAATCTCAAAGCCGGAACTTTTAAATACATTAATCATTGGTTGGTTATCCGGTAAAACTTCCGCTTCGAACTCAATAAAACCATTTGCCGCCGCTAAACCGGCAAGTCGTTCTAATAATAATGTGCTAATTCCTTTCCCTTGATAATCATCTTCAATAAGAAAAGCAATTTCTGCAGATTTTTTATTACCCATACTGATGTAATTTCCAAGACCCACAATTTTTGATTCCGTCCCTTCACTGGTTATTGCTAATAAGCATCCGGAATCATTAAAATCTCCCTCGCAGAGATTTTTAACAACATCGTATGGAACTTCAGAAACGGCAGCCATGAATCGCATTCTTAAACTTTCCCTGGAAACCCGTTTCATAAATGATTGAACTTTTGGAATATCGCTTGGTAGAGCAGGTCTAAAGAGTAAACCTTGTCCATCTTTGAGTATTACATGCTCTTTGTAGGCGGGACCTTCGGGTATTATGCGGAACATTTATTCACCACTCAAAATTTTATATATAAACATATAAAATTATCATAAAAAAAGAGGTTTCAATCCGTAGAAAGAAACCTCTTTTGAGGAAGAAAATTAATAGAGTTTTTTAATTTCTTCAACTATTTGTGGATTTGCTAATGTCGTTACATCACCGGCATCTTGTCCTGCAGCAATTGCACCCAATACTCTACGCATAATTTTACCAGAACGAGTTTTAGGCATATCAGGAACAATCCATACTCTGCCAGGTTTAGCAATAGGACCAATCTCTGAAGCTAAAGTGTCAGAAACCTTTTTCATTAATGCTTCTGATGGCTCAACGCCAGGCTTTAGAGAAACAAAAATATGAGGAATTTTTCCCTTGATAGGATCTGCAACCGGAACAACTGCAGCTTCACCAACTTCGTCTACCATAAGTCCGGCAGATTCAAGTTCTTTGGTCCCGAGACGGTGACCGGCAACATTTATTACGTCATCAATTCTACCTAAAATGCGGAAATAACCGTCAGGAGCTTCAACAGCGCCGTCGCCTGCCATATAGGGCCAATCGTGCCAATCTGTACTTTTGGGATCTTTATTGTAACGAGCAAAATATTGATTTTTAAATCTCTCATCATCACCCCAGATAGTCATCATTAATCCAGGCCAAGGATTGCGAATTACAATATTACCTGCTTTCCCGCTACCTTTTGGAAGGGGATTTCCATCTTCATCAAGAATTTCGGGATAAATACCCGGTACTCCAGGTCCAGCGCTTCCAGGTTTCATCTTATGAAGTCCCGGAACAGTTGAACATAAAAACCCACCGGTTTCTGTTTGCCACCAAGTATCTACAATAACAGCTTCTTTTTTCCCTACGGTATTATAATACCAACGCCAAACATTTGGTTCAATCGGTTCACCTACTGTGGTCATGTGTTTAAAATGGTAATTATACTTTGCCGGTTCATCCGGGCCTACTCTTCTAAGTGCGCGGATTGCGGTTGGGGAAGTATGGAAAATATTAACATCAAGTTCTTCAGCAACACGCCAAGGACGACCAGCATCCGGATGTGTTGGAACACCTTCAAAGATAACCGAAGAAGCAGCAAGTGCCAAAGGTCCATAAACAATATATGAATGTCCAGTAATCCAGCCTATGTCTGCCATACACCAATAAACGTCCTCTGGATGAATGTCCTGAATATATTTTGATGTGCCTGTAACATAAGACATATAACCACCAACAGAATGCTGAGCACCTTTTGGTTTGCCGGTTGTACCTGATGTATACATCAAGAATAATGTATCGGTTGAATCCAGACTTACAGGTTTAACTTTAACATTACGATAATCTTTTAAGATATCATTAACAAATACATCTCTGCCTTCAACAAGCGGCGTTTTAGCAGAATACTTACCTGGATATCTTTGCCAAATTAGTACTTTTTCAACATGCTGTCCCTCTTCTTCTGCATGACCACATGCAATATCTGCTTTTTCTTTATGATCTAATAATTTTCCACCACGGTAATAGGAATCCATAGTTATTAGATATTTACTTTTTGCATCTACAATTCTATCTGCACAAGCTTTACCGGAAAAACCTGAGAATACTTGCGAATGGATTATTCCGAGACGTGCGCATGCAAGCATAGTAATAGGTAGCTCCGGTACCATGGGCATATGTAATGTAACTGTATCACCTTTTTTTAAGCCGCAATAATCCCTTAGAACAGCTGCAAATTCATTTACTTTATAATAAAGTTCCTGGTAGGTAATATGAACAATTGCTTCATCTTCCGGTTCAGGCACAAAATGAAGAGCGGTTTTATTTTTATACTTAGCTAAATGTCTATCTATGCAATTATAACTGGCATTTAGTTTCCCCCCGACAAACCATTTCCAATGTGGAGGATTGCTTGTGTCTAGTGTAGTTCCCCAATATTTATCCCATGTCAATAGATCCGCATAATTTTTAAAACATTCAGGGAAATTTTCCTCACCAAATTTTTCTAAAACGTCAGGATCAGTTAAATTTGCCTGGGCGATAAATTGAGGATTGGGTTCAAAATATTCTTCTTCTTTCCAGTGCACCGCTATTTGGGCTTCGGAAACAATGTTTTCATTTTTTTCTTCATCAGCCATATTGTTAATCTCCTTATTTTGATTTAGAATATTATTGTTTTAATTTTTAGCCAATTGGCAGAACTGTTTTTCCATAAGTTTCATTTAGAACTTGAGCAAGTGCTAAATAAACCGCAGAAAAACCGCAGAATATTCCTTCCCATCCAGCAATTACACCAACCGCTGCACTACCTGTTGCATCTTTTATTGCTAAAAGCCAGAACAAAACAAATAATGTAAAAAACACTACCTGAAGCGCTTTATTATGTTTCAGAGTAGCAATCCACATTACAAATGTAAACAAGCCCCACATAAACAAGTATGCTACCATGCCGCCTTCTTCAGGACCGGCAAACCAGGCATGGGCTTTTCCTAAAACAAGAAATACAAGAGTTAACCAAAAAAGGCCGTATGATGTAAATGCTGTTGTACCAAAGGTATTACCCTTTTTCCATTCCATCCACCCAGCAAAAACTTGAGCTAAGCCTCCATAAAAAACGCCCATTGCAAGAACCATTGTTCCTAAATGATAAATGCCGGCGTTGTGTAAATTGAGTAGAACTGTTGTCATCCCAAATCCCAGCAACCCTAATGGAGCCGGATTTGCGGTGGTGTCTACTACACGAGTTTCTTCTGCCATGTTAACCTCCAGTAATTAAAATAATAATGGAATTATGAACTAAAAATAATTTCACATTAAGCGAAACTATATCTAATTAAAATGTAAGTTAAGGGAACTGATGTTCAATTCTTGAAGGATTTAGGATAAGATATCTTAATGAATTATTTTTGTGACAGGTTGTAGAACTCTGGGACTTTAAATTTCTTTCTTTTCGATGAAAAATAATTAAAGCTTCTGAAATAAATCTTTTTTTACAATAATACTCAGACCGTAACATTTGGCATTTCTATAAACCTAAAATAATTAAATATTTTGGTTGACAAAAGAAAATCAGCCGGTGTTTGTTTTATATAAAAACTTTTTAAAGAGTACAGTCTATTTATGATAGAAAACACTTTTGTATTTTCTATGAAAACTTAAAAACTACTATAGCAAGAACTTCTTAATTCATGCGGTCATATAAACGTGGAAAA
>CBEVZC010000103.1:0-10503 GCA_965554225.1 uncultured bacterium
AATTTTCTATCCGATTTTTCCCTTGTCTTATTTTTTTATCGGACACTAATAATTATGAATTTATAATTTTTGTTCGAATATCACAAAATTTTATTACAAACGTACCTGTAAAATTAGAGTATATATTAATCAAAGTGGTGTGCTAGGTATAAAAAAGGTTAAGGCTTTAAATTTAATTTAAAGCCCTAACCATGAAATATTATTTATTTTACTTTTTGCAATTCTATATCAAATATAAGTGTAGAGTTTGGACCAATAGACCTTGGGCCTCTGGAACCATAGGCTAATTCAGAAGGGATATAAACTTCCCATTTATCTCCTTCTTTCATTTTTTGTAATATTTCAGTCCAACCTTTTATAACACCTGTAAGTTTTGTTGTAAAAGGTTTATTCCTTTTATATGAGCTGTCAAATATAGTTCCGTTTATTAATTTCCCCTCATAATTAACCACAACCTGATCGGTAATTTTTGGAGACTTACCATGACCGGATTTTAATATTTTATATTGTAAACCGTTCGGGAGGGTAACAACACCCGGTTTAGTTTTATTTTTTGCAAGAAATTCTTCTCCGGCTTTTTTATTTTTTTCGGCAAGTTCTTTATCTTTTTCTTGTTTTTTTGCTAATAAACGTTTTTGGAAGTTCATCATTACAACATTAACTTCTTTTTGTGTTAATAATGCTAATGAATCATTCTCTCCATCTTTTAAACCCTGTAGTAAAACTTCCGGGGAAAATTCTATTTTCTGTGCATGAAGGTTTTTACCTATATTTAATCCGATCGCATAGCTCACAGAATCCTGCTGGGTTTTAATATCGGATTTTGTTATAGTTTTGTTACTACTTTGTTGACAAGATATTAAAGTTGTAGTAAGTATTGCCAAAAATATTAGTTTTAATTTCATCGATGCTCCCTTTATTAAGTTAAGTGTTATTTTTTTTCAAAAATAAATTTACTAATCAAAATTGACCTTACAAAGATTTATTTCCTATTTTTGTCAACTCTATCATTTATATTATATCGGAAAGGTTTGTTAAGTAAAACTGATTTTAAAGAAACAATTAAGCTTGCTTGGCCTGTAAGTTTAGGACAACTTGGACACGTTTCTCTTGGTGTGGTTGATAGTGTTATGGTTGGTCAAGTAGGGACGGATTCGTTAGCTGCCTCCTCTTTGGTTAACGGTTTATTTTTTCTTGTAATTGTTTTGGGCATTGGAATGACAATGGCTACAACTCCTTTGGTATCAATAGCGAAAGGGGAAAATAATTTTAGCAGATGCAGCAAAATCTTTAAACAATCTATAATTGTAAATTTTGCTTTTTCTATTTTACTCACATTTATTGTTTATTATTTATCCTTTTTGATTCCTTTCTTAAATCAGCCTAAACATGTTGCTGTTCTAGCGGAATCGTATCTTAAAATATTAAGTTATTCAATTATTCCGTTTTTACTTTTTCAAACATACCGTCAATATGTTGAAGGACTTTCAATTACAAAACCACCCATGTATATTGCTATAGCGGCGAATATAATAAATTTTTTTGGTAACTGGTTATTGATATACGGAAATTTGGGCTTTAGTGCGATGGGTCTTGATGGCGCCGGTTATTCTACTTTGTTTACCAGACTTTTTATGGCTATAACAATTATCATATATGTAAAAAAAGCGAAGAAACTAAAGCAATTTAGTACAGTTAAGAATTTCATTTTTTTTGATTTAAAGATTATTAAAAAGATAATTGCTATCGGATTACCCAGCGGGTTAATGTATGCTCTGGAAGTCGGTGCTTTTGCATTTTCCGCAATAATGGTCGGTTGGTTAGGAAGTATCCAACTTGCTGCGCATCAAATAGCAATAAGTTTAGCCTCCATTTCCTATATGATAATTCTAGGAATATCAGCTGCAGGAACTATTAGGGTTGGTAATGCTATGGGTGAAAAGAATAAAAGTAATATCAGAAAAGCCGGCTTTACAGCAGTACTAATAGGAGTTATATTTATGACTTTATCAGGCATCACATTTATCCTTTTAAATAAATTTTTCCCATCTCTCTATGTAACAAATGATGAAGTAATTGAAGTCGCTTCTAATCTGTTAATTATTGCTGCACTATTTCAAATATCAGATGGAATTCAAGCAATTGGACTAGGAATATTAAGAGGACTAACAGATGTAAAAGTTCCTCTTGTTATAACTTTTATTGCATATTGGGTTTTTGCGATACCGTTTGGATATATACTTGGATTTAAATTGAGGTTTGGTGTTATAGGAATTTGGAGTGCATTGTTAATTGGATTAACAATTGCAGCGATATCATTTGTTATAAGATTTAATAATAAAACTAAAAAAAGCATTTATTTGGAAAATTAGAGACTACAAATGCATATTTTAGAAGAATTAACATACTTCACCCTAAATCCCAAGTTAGATCAAATAGTACAAAACGAAATTAAAAAAAATTATAGTAATTAATTTTCTGAGTCTGTTTCTTTAGGTTCGTGTTCATCAACAAATTTCTTGATATCGTCAAAAAATTCAATTACTGCTCTTGCTTTGGAAAGACCAAATGTAAATGGATAACGGTCGCTGCCACTAACAGGAAGAGAAATTACCGGATTACCTTTAAATTCACCAATCTTTGCTTCTTTTTTTGCTTCATCTGCCATTTAGGACTCCTTTTGGGAAACGATTTATCAAATTAAACTAAGCCAAAAAAATTTTTCAAATAATTTAAAAAAATATAATAAAATATAATAATTAAAACAAGATACAATAATACTATAAAATCATTAAAAAAACTTTTTCTAAAGGAACCAACTTCTAACTAATGAATCGGGGTTTTCTTCATTTATATGATGAAATTCATTAGTTAATGCTGAATAATTATAGGATTTTGCTAAATTTTTCCCATTTGTAACTATGTATTGTAAAGCATCCATACATAAATCTAATTCTTGATCGGACATAGTTGGGTGTAGGGAAAGCCTAACCCAGCCTGGTTTTTCTGATAGGTCGCCATGGTTAATTTCATCAGTTATTCTTTTTGATCTTGTTGGATCAATATGTAAAAGATAATGCCCGTAAGTTCCGGCACAAGAGCAACCGCCTCTTACTTGAATTCCGTAAAGATCGTTCAATAATTTTACCATAAGATTGTAATGTAGGTCTTCTACATAAAAAGACAATACCCCTAATCTTTTTCTATTAGTATTAGCCAGAAGATGAATTTCGGGAATTTCATCAAATGCTTTGTAAGCTTTTTCAAGCAATTGTTCTTCACGTTTAATAATATTTTTAGTTCCCATTTCTTCTTTTAACTTAATTGCCAAAGCAGCTTTAATAGCTTCTAGAAATCCAGGTGTTCCGCCATCCTCGCGTCTTTCAATATCATCCATGTATTTGTGCTCGCCCCAAGGATTTGTCCAGTCAACCGTTCCTCCGCCGGGATGATCGGGAACTTTTCGGTTATAAAGTTTTGAATCAAAAATTAAAACTCCGGAAGTACCAGGTCCGCCTAAAAATTTATGAGGTGAGAAAAATACTGCATCAAGTTTTTCCATTGGATCTTTCGGATGCATATCAATATCTACGTAAGGCGCCGCAGCCGCAAAATCTACAAAACACAATCCGCCGTGCTCATGCATTATTTTTGCGAGAAGGTAATAATCGGGTTGAATTCCCGTTACATTTGATGCTGCTGAAAATGAACCGATCTTTAATTTTCTGTTTTTATATTTTTCTAATAATTCATAAAAATAATCCAAATCAACCAACCCACTTTCGTTCGGTTTTATTACTTCACAATCAACAATGGTTTCTAACCAGCTTGTTTGATTTGAATGATGTTCCATATGTGTAATAAAAACAACTGGTCTTTCTTCGTCAGGGATTTTAATATATTTGTCAAGCTGTTCAGGGAATCTTAATCCCAAAAGTCTTTGAAATTTATTAATAACAGTAGTCATACCAAACCCTGCTGTTACTATTACATCGTTTTCATTAGCATTTACATGTTCCTTAATAATTTTTCTGGCTTCATTATATGCTTTTGTCATATAAATGCCGGTTATGCTTGTTTCGGAATGTGTATTGCCGACAAAGGGTCCGAACGTCTTAAACATTTTATCTTCGATTGGTGCATATAGTCTTCCGCTTGCTACCCAGTCGGCATAGATGAGTTTTTTCTCTCCAAACGGAGTCTCAAAAGTTTGATTTATACCAACAATATTTTGACGATATTTATCGAAATAACTTTCCAGAGTTTCCATTTAACAATCCATTATAATTTTTGTAAATATATGAATTATTGCAATGTAATAAAAGTTTTGGGTATTCAAATCTGTGATGCAATAAATCAAGATATATTGATATAATTCAGATAGATTATTACTTAAACTATCTTAAAAATTTATTAGAAAAATTATTGAACTTACTAAAGTATTCTTGTAACTTTGTGAAAGTTTTTTAAATTTATTTTCTCTAACTAAAATCTCATTCTTGAATGTTACTTGTTGATAGCAGTTCTAATGTTTTTAATCGCGTAACTTATTTAATCATCTCATACCAAAAGTAAATCACTATGGCATTACAAAAAATAAAGAAAGGTTTAGACGTTCCAATAAAAGGGGAACCTAAACAAGTTGTTAGCGAAGGGAATAATGTAAAAACTGTTGCTATACTAGGTAACGATTATGTAGGAATGAAACCTACTATGGAAGTAGCAGTCGGTGAAAATGTAAAATTAGGTCAAGTGCTTTTTAGCGATAAAAAAAATCCTATTATTAAGTATACATCACCAGGAGCTGGAAAAGTTGTAGAAATAAATAGGGGTGAAAAAAGGAAATTTCTTTCAATTGTTATTGAACTCTCAGGTAACGAAGAAGTACTCTTTGAATCATTTAGTGAAGGGGAACTTGACAGTTTATCTGAAGAGAAAATAAAAAAGAACTTAATTGAATCCGGCTTATGGACTTCGATTAGGGTGCGGCCGTTTAGCAAAGTTGCTAATCCCGAAAATAAACCGAATTCAATATTTATTACTGCCATGGATACCAATCCACTAGCTCCATCAATTGAAAAGGTACTTGAAGGTAAAGAAGAATTTTTTAAGAGCGGAATCAAAGTATTATCGAAATTAACCGAAGGCAAAACATTCCTTTGTAAAAAACCTAATGAAAAAATTCCTTCAGCCGATATACCATCATTACAAATTGAAGAATTTACAGGGCCTCATCCTGCAGGGTTAGTAGGAACACATATCCATTTTATAGATCCCGTTAGCAAAACAAAATCGGTTTGGTATGTTAATGCAGCTGATGTTGCTTCTATTGGATATCTATTCTTAACCGGTAAAATAGATGTTGAAAAAGTAGTTTCTTTAGCAGGACCAAGAGTTAAAAATCCGCGTTTAGTGAAAACAAGAATAGGCGCTTCATTAACTGACTTGACAAGTAATGAGCTTATAGGGGATAAGAACAGAATTATTTCAGGGTCGGTATTGTCCGGCAGATTAGCTTCAGGAGCGGAAGATTATTTAGGCAAATACCATCAACAAGTTTCTGTTGTGCGCGAAAGTACAGAGAGGAAATTTTTTGGCTGGGCACTTCCTTCAACTAAGTTATTCTCAGCTAGAAAAGTTTTATTGTCAAGTTTAACACCAGGTAAAAAATTTGATTTCTCAACTTCTATCAATGGCGGTGTCCGTCCTATTGTATCAATTGGAAGTTATGAAAAGGTAATGCCCTTAGATATTTTGCCAACAATTTTTCTGAGAACATTATTTACTAAAGATCTTGAGGATATGGAAAATTTAGGTATCCTTGAATTAGATGAAGAAGATTTAGCCCTTTGTACATTTGTAAGTGCTTCTAAAATTGACTTTGGCCCTCAATTAAGAGAAAAATTAACTATAATTGAAAAGGAAGGATAGTGAAGTTTTTACGAACATTTTTAGATAGTCAAGAAAAGAAATTCCAAAAAGGCGGAAAGCTAGAAAAATATTATCCGCTTTTTGAAGCTATAGATACTTTCTTATATACACCCGCATCAGTTACAAAATATGCATCACATATTAGAGATGCTATGGACCTTAAACGTATGATGCTTACGGTTGTGATTGCTTTAATCCCAGCAGTATTTATGGCGTTATATAATACAGGTCTGCAAGCTAATGCGAATATGGCAGCTTTAGGACTAACCGACCCCGGTACATGGCAGGGACATTTGCTCATGTCATTAGGAATTCCATTCGATCAGCATAATGTTTTGGCAAACATAATTCATGGATTACTTTATTTTCTCCCAGTTTATCTTGTTACTGTTGCTGTTGGTGGATTTTGGGAAGTACTTTTTGCTATTGTAAGAGGGCATGAAGTTAGCGAAGGTTTTTTTGTTACAAGTTTATTGTTCCCTATGATTTTACCGCCAACAATTCCACTTTGGCAAGTTGCAATAGGAATAAGTTTTGGTGTTGTGATTGGTAAAGAAGTATTTGGAGGTGTCGGTTATAATATCCTCAATCCGGCTTTAACTGCAAGAGCGTTTTTGTTTTTTGCTTATCCTGCACAAATATCGGGCGACAAGGTTTGGTTAGCTATAGACGGTGTTAGTAAAGCAACTCCTTTAGCACAGTTAGCAGATAATACTTTTCATGCAGGTATTTCCTGGATAAATGCCTTTTTAGGTTTTATGCCCGGCTCAATGGGAGAAACATCGACACTGGCGATATTGATAGGAGCTGTTATACTAATTTATACAGGCGTAGGTTCTTGGCGGATAATGTTAAGTGTTCTTGTTGGGATGGTATTTATGGCTTTTACTTTTAATTTACTTGGAAGTTCTACAAACCCGATGTTTGCGGTAAGCCCCCTTTGGCATTTCGTTTTAGGAGGTTTTGCTTTCGGTACGGTTTTTATGGCAACAGAACCCGTAAGTGCCGCTATGACAAATACCGGAAAATATTATTATGGACTTTTAATTGGGATATTGGTTATTCTGGTCCGGGTAGTTAATCCTGCATTTCCAGAGGGAATGATGCTTGCAATATTGTTTGGTAATGTTTTTGCCCCAATTATAGACAAGATTGTAATTAATGCAAACATTAAAAGGAGGCAATTGAGAAATGTCATCTAGTTTTAAAAATACATTATTAGTGGCTTTTGGAGTTTGTTTTGTTGCTTCTATTTTAGTTTCCACAGCTGCTGTAGAACTAAAACCTATTCAAGATAATAACAAAAAGTTAGATCTCTTAAAAAATATATTAATCGTCGGCAATATTTATAAAGAAGGTGAGGATATAAATAAAATCTATAAAGAAAAAATTTCACCTGAAATAGTCGATCTTAAAACAGGTAATATCGTACCTAAGAATAAATTTGATAAAATAGTAAACCTTAATGATTTTGATATATTGAAAGTTGCAAACAGTAATACATGGGGAGAAGAAATTCCTGCTAGTAAGGATGTGGCTAGAATTAAGCGAATGCCAAAAGTTATGATAGTATATCGTGTAACGGGCAAAGAAGGAGTAAAAGAGTATATTTTACCAATTTATGGAAAAGGTCTTTGGTCAACTATGTTTGCATTTATTTCACTTGATAAAGATTTACACACAATAAAGGGAATTTCATTTTATGATCAAGGTGAAACACCTGGTCTGGGAGGTGAAGTTGAAAATCCAAAATGGAAAAAACTCTGGGTTGGGAAACAAGCTTTTGATTTAAAAGGGAATCTGAAAATTAGAGTTATAAAAAGAGAAGTAGATAAAAATAGTCCTAATGCAAAATATGAAGTTGATGGTTTATCCGGTGCTACATTAACAACTAGGGGAGTTAACAATTTAGTTAGGTTCTGGTTGGGTGATGGCGGTTATGGACCATTCATCAAAAAATTACATGAGGCAGTTAATGAAAAGTTATAAAGAGATTATTCTAGATCCAATTTTTAATGAAAACCCAATTGCTCTGCAGATATTAGGAATATGCTCAGCATTAGCGGTAACATCCAAAATGGAAACCGCAGTAATCATGGCTCTTTCAGTGACTTTAGTAACAGGTTTTTCTAATTTATTTGTGAGTTTAATTAGAAAATTTATTCCCAGCAGCATAAGAATATTGGTAGAGATGACAATTATTGCAGCTCTAGTAATAATAGCTGACCAATTGATTAGAGCATTTGCATATAATGTTAGTAAAGAGCTTTCTGTATATGTTGGATTGATTATTACTAACTGCATAGTTATGGGAAGAGCAGAAGCCTATGCATTAAAAAACCCACCTCTGGCTAGTTTTTTGGATGGTATAGGGAATGGTTTTGGCTATACTTTTATTTTGTTGGTTGTTGGTTTTATAAGAGAGCTTTTTGGAGCTGGTAAATTATTTGGAATAACCATATTACCGTTAGTCAATGATGGCGGTTGGTACACGGGAAACGGATTGTTCCTAATGCCGCCAAGTGCATTCTTTCTTATAGGGTTAATAATTTGGTTAATACGTACTTTTAAACCTGAACAGGTTGAGGAGAATTAGTATGTTAGAACATTATATAAGTTTATTTATTAAGTCCATATTTATTGAAAACATGGCACTTGCATTCTTCCTCGGGATGTGTACTTTTATGGCAATTTCCAAAAAAGTTAGCACTGCTGTTGGATTGGGAATTGCAGTTGTAGTTGTTCAAGCAATAACGGTTCCGGTTAATAATTTGTTGTATCAGCATGTATTAAAAGAGGGAGCTTTAGCTTGGGCAGGTTTACCGGACGTTGATTTAACTTTTATCGGATTAGTAACTTATATCGGTGTGATTGCCGCAATGGTGCAAATTCTGGAAATGGTATTAGATAAATTTGTACCGTCTTTATATAATTCACTAGGAATATTTTTGCCTTTAATAACCGTCAACTGTGCTATTTTAGGAGGTTCTCTATTTATGGTTCAACGCGATTACAATTTTGGAGAAAGTGTTGTTTATGGCTTTGGATCGGGTATAGGTTGGGCTTTGGCTATTATTGCTTTGGCAGGTATTAGAGAAAAAATGAAATATAGTAATGTGCCCAAAGGATTAAGAGGTTTAGGTATCACATTTTTAATAGCAGGTTTGATGGCTATGGCTTTCATGTTATTTTCAGGAATTCAATTGTAAGGATTGCTATTTATGGAAGGAACAAGTTTAATAATATTCGGCGTTGTAATGTTCACGCTAATTGTGATTTTGTTAGTACTACTTATACTCTTTGCAAAATCCAAACTAGTTGCTGAAGGCAGTGTAAAAATAGAAATTAACGAAGACCATGAACATGAACTGAACGTTCCTCTTGGAGGTAAATTATTATTTAAACTTGCAGATAATGAGATTTATATCCCTTCGGCTTGTGGTGGTAAAGGAACATGTGGTGAGTGCAAAGTTAAAGTCTTAGAAGGCGGTGGTGACGTATTACCAACCGAATTAAATAAACTTGCTCGTCCTGAGGTTAAAGAGCATGTACGTTTATCTTGTCAGGTGGCAGTTAAACGTGACCTAAAAATTGAAATTCCGAGAGAGATATTTGATATTAAAAAATGGGATTGTACCGTTAGATCAAATAGAAATGTTGCTACTTTTATAAAAGAATTAATTTTGGACCTGCCTGAGGGAGAAAACGTAGAATTTAGAGCCGGGGGATATATACAAATTGAAGCTCCTCCGCACGTTGTAAAATATTCCGATTTTGATATTGATGAAGAATATAAAGCCGATTGGGATAAATTTAATCTTTGGAGATATGTTTCGACTGTTAATGAACCAATAAGCCGCGCTTATTCAATGGCTAATTATCCGGAGGAAAGAGGGATAATTATGCTGAATGTTAGGATAGCTTCGCCACCGCCAAGAATGCCGGATGTTCCTCCGGGACAAATGTCTTCTTATATTTTTAATTTGAAACCGGGTGATAAAGTAACGATCTCCGGACCATACGGACAGTTTTTTGCTAAAGACACAGATGCTGAAATGGTATTCATTGGCGGCGGCGCCGGTATGGCTCCTATGCGTTCTCATATATTTGATCAGTTAAGAAGATTAAATAGTAAAAGAAAGATCTCTTTCTGGTACGGTGCAAGAAGTTTAAGGGAAGCTTTTTATGTTGAAGAATTTGATAAACTACAAGAAGAACATCCTAATTTTAATTGGTATCTTGCTTTATCCGATCCTCTACCCGAAGATAACTGGAAAGGTTATACCGGATTTATCCACCAAGTTCTTTATGATAATTACTTAAAAGATCATCCCGCCCCTGAAGATTGCGAATACTACATTTGCGGTCCGCCACTTATGAATTCAGCTGTAACCAAAATGCTGGATAGTTTAGGTGTTGAACCTGAAAATATTATGTACGATGACTTTGGCGGATAGTTCTTTATGTAATTTTTTATCAGCATTAAGGGATAGAAACAATTCGATATTAAATTTTGTTTTGAGCTTTGATCCTTTTTATTTTTCTAAAATTTTATTATTATAAAGTAAATTT
>CBEVZC010000104.1:0-10452 GCA_965554225.1 uncultured bacterium
AATCAAAAGAGTTATCCAGGAATTGATCAACATTTTTAGGATATGCATCGCTAATGTCAATCCCTATTTCCTTCATTACTTGAATAGCTTTAGGATGAACTGTTCCTGACGGATTTGTTCCGGCAGAGTAAACATTTAGTTCACTATCAAATGATTTCAAAAAGCCTTCAGCCATTTGACTGCGGCAACTATTTCCTGTACAGAGTACTAATATCTCTTTTTTCATTTTATCCTTTAATTTTAAATTATTGCACCATAAATCATTCCGCTGATTGTTGCCATCACAACCACGAGAGAAACATAAACTGCGGTTTTCTGAGTACCGATTACTTTTCTAATAACAAGCATATTAGGTAAAGATAGTGCCGGTCCGGCAAGCAGCAATGCAAGAGCCGGGCCTTGACCCATTCCGTTATGCAGCAATCCTTGTAAAATCGGGACCTCCGTTAGTGTAGCAAAGTACATGAAAGCAGCAACTATCGATGCAAAAAAGTTTGAGAAAAGGGAATTTCCACCGACAAGCATGCTTATCCATTCGTTGGGAATAATTCCGCTACCGCCTCCGGGTCGACCAAGCAAGAACCCTGCAAACAAAACGCCGGCAGCAAGAAGAGGCAAAATTAATTTAGCCAAATCCCAACTTTCTCCAAGCCATTGATTCGGTTCATCTTTTGAGAAAGTCAGCAACAAAGTCAAAACTACAATTGCTGCCGTATAAGCAACAAGCGGGGTTTCGGGATATGCGTAGCCAAGAATAATAACCAGTATAGTTCCCAGAGTAACCCATATTTTATTTAATTTTAAAATAAATATAAGTGAAGCCGACAAGGAAAGACCGAATAAGCCTGTAATTAACCATTTGTTATCAGCAATTAAAGCGAATAATCCGCTGTCTGAATCTGGTTTGCCCCATGTAGCAAATACAAGAATAGCAACAAGAATAAAAAAGTGAGTAGCCGTTTGCCACAAAGGTCTTTCTTCCGGAATATCCGGCATTGCAAGTTGAGCTTTTGCTTTTTCAGCTTCTTCTTTTCTGTATATAAAAGCCATTATCAGACCGATTACTATACTAAAAACCACTGCTCCTATTACACGCGCAACTCCAAGTTCAAAGCCCAATATTCTTGCTGTTAAAATTATTGCCAAAATATTAATAGCCGGCCCTGAATACAAAAAAGCAATTGCAGGTCCCAGTCCCGCTCCGCGTTTATGAATGCTTGTAAACAAAGGCAAAACTGTACATGAACAAACTGCCAGTATTGAGCCTGATACCGAAGCAACTAAATATGCAACCCATTTTTTTGCTTTTGCTCCAAAATATTTTACAACCGATGCTTGGCTTACAAAAACCGCAATTGTTCCCGCAATAAAAAAGGCGGGCACAAGGCATAGAAGCACATGTTCCTGAGCATACCACTTTGTAAGCTCAAGGGCATCATAAATTGCCGTATCAAAATTAGAATTACCCAAAGGCATAAAATATGCAAACAGGAAGAATCCTGTTATCCATAAAAACGATTTATACTGCTCTTTCCATTCCATATTATTCTTTACAATATTAGTTTATTCGTTATTGTTCAATTGTTTAAATTTATTGTTTGTGTTAACCGCAGCAAGAAGATGCCGCGTTTGATACAAAGTCAACCCCTATTGATTTGCTGATTGAGGTATTGCAATCTTTAAAAATTTTAATCACCTCTCTCTGTTTCTCAAACAAATTTTTTACAGCCGGGTGATTATTGATTTTGTTTTGCAGAGACTCTAACTGTTGTATATCACTTTCTGGTAGAGATTGCTGTCCGGAATATTTTTTCCTTAAAGCTCCAAATTCAATTCGCATATTGCGAACATCTAAATTATTATTATGAATTTCTATCGCTTTTTGAAACTCTTTATACTCAGGTAATTCGGATAGTAGCTCCGTAAAATCATTTATTTGCTTTTTTATTTGTTCTTCCAACATTTTCTTAATCCTTTATAATTAATTATATATTTGTTTTTGCCAGCGAAGCGAAGTCAAACATTAAATTGCTTGAGATTTCACTATTAATTAGTTTTAAGTAATCAAAGAATTCATTTTGACTACTGATTAAATCACGGAAGATATCAAAATCGAATAGTTGTTTCTCTATATTTTTAAGCTTAATTACCAAGTCCTGAGAATCGCCGTTATGCTGCCGAGCGGCTTCATATTCTGTATAAACGTCTAAATAGTTTTTGTAAAGATTTTGCAAATTTTCATCTTTCAAAAATCTGTCCTGATCCTTTTTGAATTGTTCAAACTTTGTCGATTTGCTGATTGAGACTCCTAATTTAGATGCGGAATCAAATACATCGTTTTTTGTTATTGTTTTTTTTTGCATCATTATATCCTTTGGTTAAATTTTGTGCCATTTATTTTAATTCGTCAAATAACGAAATGTTGAATATAAAAAACTAAGCACAAATAATCAATTTGTCTACACTCCTAACATTTTTTAAATCATATCTTATAACCGCATCTTCATTCAGCCATTCTTTAATTAACGGCATTAGATTGTTTAGATAAAGACTTGTAGGCGCTTTTACTAGTTTATAATAAACCCACCTACCTTCTTTATCACCGTAAATTAAGCCCGCTTGGCGTAATATTGAAAGATGTTTTGAGACGGTTGAGTTTGCCAATTTCAATATTGCGGAAATTTCACAAACACACAAATCTTTCTTTTCAAGCATCTTTAAAATTCTTATTCTGTTAGGATCAGAAAGCGCTTTTAATATTTTTATTAATTCTTCCATAATTCATTTAGTTATGTGGCGAAATATAGAAATAAAAAAACTTCAGGTCAAGCAATTTATTTGTCTCCGGTCTTTTATGAAGGGAAATAGAGTTAAGATTTAATTTTGCTTAAATTAAATCTTCTTCTTTCCAGTGAGTCAAGAATTGTTTTCCTTAACCGAATTGATTTGGGCGTAACTTCAACCAATTCATCATCTTCAATGAATTCAAGCGATTCTTCGAGCGAGAATTTTACAGCAGGAACAATTTTTATTTCTTTGTCGGAACCGGAAGCCCGCATATTAGAGAGCTTTTTACCCTTTTGAACATTTATTTCTAAATCATTATTCTTTTTATGCTCGCCAACAATCTGGCCTGCGTAAACCACATCGCCCGGATCAATAAAAAACTTACCTCTGTCTTGCAGCGAATCGATTGCATAGGCAGTTGCCATTCCTTGACCCATTGAAATAAGGACGCCATTTTGGCGATGAACAATTATTCCTTTGAAAAATTCATATTGATAAAATTGATGATGAATTAAACCCTCTCCGGATGTAGCGGTAAGAATTTTATTTCGCATTCCCATCAAACCGCGTGAAGGGATGTGAAATTCCAAATGCGTCAGCGAACCTTTCGATTCCATTTTAACCATTTCGCCTTTTTTCTTACCGACGATTTCAATTACTTTCCCGGAAAAATCTGCAGGCACATCAACGGTTAGTAATTCGATCGGTTCGGTTTTTCTTCCGTCAATAGTTCGGTATATTACTTTAGGCGCTCCAACCGCCAGCTCATATCCTTCGCGCCTCATGCTTTCAATTAATATTGAAAGATGTAAAATTCCCCGACCTGAAACTTTAAACGTATCCGGAGTTGAAGTTTCTTCTACTTTAAGAGCAACATTTTTTTCAAGCTCTTTAAATAATCTTTCACGGAGTTGGCGGGACGTAACATATTTCCCCTCTTTTCCATAAAAAGGAGATGTGTTTGTAGTAAAATTCATACTGATTGTCGGTTCGTCAATTGCCACAATTGGAAGCGGTTCGGGGTTTTCTGCCTCAACTACTGTGTCGCCAATATCAATATGCTCAATTCCAACTACTGCACAAATATCTCCATTTTCAACAACATCTACTTCTTTTTTCTGTAAACCTTCAAAAGAAAATAATTGGTTTACCGCAATATTTTCAACCGAACCATTCCTGTGAATTATAGCCAAAGAGTCGGATTTTTTTAAAGTGCCCCGATATACTCTTCCGATACCAATTCTACCGACATAATCATTATATTCGATTGTAGTTATCTGCATCTGCAGAGAGCCTTCATTCTGCTTAGGTGCAGGAATAGAATCCACAACGGTGTCTAAGAGCGGAGAAAGATTTTTCCTTTCGTCATCTAACTTACAAATTGCCCAGCCGTTTCTACCACTAGCATAAACAACCGGAAAATCGAGTAAATCTTCTGAAGCGCCTAAATCGATGAATAAATCGTAAATTTCGTCTAAAACTTCAGCAGGTCTGTTATCGGGTCTATCAATTTTATTTATTACAACAATAGGCAAAAGGTGTGCCTCAAGCGCTTTTTTGAGCACAAATCTTGTTTGCGGCATTGGTCCCTCGAAAGAATCGACAAGCAGCAGAACACCGTCAGCCATTTTCAAAACCCGTTCAACTTCACCGCCGAAATCCGAGTGACCGGGAGTATCGACAAGATTAATTTTTACATCATTATAATTAACAGATATATTCTTTGAAGTGATGGTTATTCCACGTTCCCGCTCTAAATCATTTGAGTCTAAAACTCTGTCCTGAACTTTTTGGTTTTCTCTAAAAATCTTACTCTGTTTTAATATTTGATCAACCAATGTTGTTTTGCCGTGATCAACATGTGCAATAATTGCTATATTTCTAATGCTCTTCATTTTTTCTCTTAATAATTAAAATTAAACCCGAAAAGTTAACAAAACTAAAACGATTTACCTACTTAATATTTTTTTGCATACTAAAATATTACGGTTGGTATTGCCCGTTTAATATTGTTTAGTTAGAGAATAATACCAATATACTGTTTGTTTCAGAAATAATAGCCGGGCTAATTGTATTCTTCCAAAGGTGCACTTTTTATAAAATTAAAATAATTTGAGATTATTTGTTAGAATATCTATCTTACCTTTCTTGAATTTATAAACAAATTATGCGCCACAGCAAAATCACATTTAAACATATCGGTAATTTAACTGTTTCCTTTTTTGAAAGTTACGGAAAATTATCTGTAATGTCTTTCAATTCTTTTTTGGCAATAAGAAAAGTACCGGATTACCTTCCGCAAGTAGTAGAACAATTTATTGAAATAGGAAGAAAATCGCTCCCAATAGTATTAATAACAGCTTCTTTTATTGGTTTAGCCCTGGGTGTTCAAATAGGGACACAAATGAACGCTTATACACCAAAATGGATCCGGAAGAAAGAATTGAAACATTGCGCATGCTAAAAACGGTAACCCAAAAAATTATCATTGCCGACTATAAAGTTCCTGTCCCGAAAGACTTAAGTGGAATATCGGCAAAGATAATCGAGTTCTTAGCAGGGAAAAATCATTTTACAAACTATAGAAATTTTGTTAAAAACGGCGGATTACAAACTCTGGCAGCAAGCGCAGGACTACAAATAAAGCAAACGTTAAAGGCTCACACCGAGACAGGGCAAATTGTTGTTGTTGAGTAATTGTTTTTTAAGATGACAAATTATTATTGCTTTATCAAAGTGAAAGCTTCTCGACTAATTTAGTAAGAGCAGCCGTAGCTTTTTCCTGTATGAAAATATCTGTAATGCTGTTTGTGTATTTGGATTTTTCGGTATTTATTTCAATTATTTTTGCCCCATGTTCTTTAGCCACCCTTGGAACTATTGAAGCAGGCATAATTTCGCCGGTAGTACCGATTAGAATAAACAAATCGGCTCTTTCGGCTTCTTCAAACGATTTTGAATTTGCAGGCTCGGGAATTGCTTCTCCGAAAAATATAAAATCCGGTTTTAGAACTTCGCCGCATAATTTACAAGTGGGAGGCAGATTGTTCAGCTTTTCTTCCGAAGCAGTAAATATTTCCCCGCAGTTAGTACAAACCAAATTCCTGGAATTGCCGTGAAATTCATATACGTTTTTACTGCCGGCTTCTTGATGCAGATTATCAATATTTTGAGTTATTATAGTTTGCAGCAAATTCTTTTGCTCCATTGCGGCTAAAGCTTTGTGTGCGGCGTTGGACTGTGCTTGACCGAAAAAATCGTAGAAAATTTCTTTTATTACCTTCCATGAACTTAAGGGATTTTGCCTGAAGTAGTTAATGTCCAAAATTATCGGATCGTATTTGCTCCATAAACCGTTTTTACCGCGGAAAGGAGGTATTCCGCTTTCTACGGAAATTCCGGCACCTGTAAAAGCTACAGTTCTTTTAGAGTTGGCTATTAAATTTGCGGTTTCTTTTATTTTATTATTAGTACTCATATTATAAATTATTTTTCTGCTATTTTTTATCGGGTTCTCCCGATTCTTGCTCCTCCATTTTTTTGCCAGCTTGTTCCTCCACAATTTGCTCCATTGATTGTTTCTTCTCCGCGTTATAAAATTCTGAGGTTGCACCGAAAAAGGTGGTCATATGCATGCTGCTACCACTTCTTCTAAATTTTGGACTGAATATCAACAAAATAATTCCAACTGTAAGAAGAATTACTAATGCCCAAACAATCAAGTCTGCCCAAAATTGTGGTGATAATTCCATCATTAGTTACTCTTTTAGAAATCCTTAAAAATTCTGGCAAGCGGATACCCTGGAGCTTGAATGTCTAAATCCAAAAAATATCCGAACGGAGTTTGAGCAGTTTCGTAATCCGATTTTTTTAGTCTCTCATCAGCTCTGTCAATAAGCGATTTTGAAAATTCCGGCGACGCCTTACTGTTCGATAAATGATTAAATGAGTGCAGCACTATTTTGTTTGTCTCGTTTTTTCTGGCTGCCCATTTAAGATTTTTTACAAGTTTGGTTTCCGCATAAGATGCATTTTCTTCGTCCTTTTCTTCAACTTGAATAAATCCGACCAATACATCGTTCAGTTCCTTTTCTTCATTAATCTCCTCCACATTCTCCAAACCCTTTTTACTGGTTTTATATCCAAACTTGTCTGCATAAATTATTAGTAATTTCATGTCCTTTCCTTTTGATTTTTATTTTTAAAAATAATGATAATAATAATATGTTTTTCATTTATCCCAATAATCTTGGCTTTGTCTTAAATCAAACATGGGGTCTGAGCTTGACATAAATCACAATTCCGTGACTTTCCTTCAATAATTTGAAAACAGTGCAGACAACAAAATATTATTTGAGGGAAAAATGGAAAATTATATTTTAAACTCCGGTGAACAAATAAGCAATCAAATAAATGTTTCAGATAATCAAATTCCCCAAATTATTGATAGATTAGGAAATGAAATTCGTGTGATTTCAACTAAATTTTGCAAGGCATCATTCTTTAACACTATAGATTTTGTGGATTGCATGTTTGATTTAATTGAAAACTCGAACGGAAATTATTATAACCCAGTTAATTTTAGATATAATCTTGATCCTACATTCTGGAGAGATGTGATTGAATCTTATTGATTTTTGTGGTTTTCAGAAAAATATATTTATACTCAAAGCAATTTTAATGTGTGCATAACAACACAGCATCAATCCTCTACCCGATTCAAAATTTTGTTTCTCTTTATTCTTGACACAGTTTAACAATCCGTTTTTATTTTTAACAATAAATATTTACTTTTGAAAAAATCTCAATAGGGTTTTCAAAAGTTTTGAATCCTGATAAGAAAAATACTTTTTATGATATTATAGTTATCGGCGGAGGTCAGGCGGGCGGAATAGCATCTTATTATTTAGCCAAAGCAGGGTTTAAGGTCGCTCTTTTCGAAAAAGAAAAATTACCGCGTTATAAAACCTGCGGCGGCGGATTAATACACAAATCCACCAATCTGCTTCCTTCTTCTATTAACGGAATAATTGAGAAAGAATTTTTTGAAGTGACGGTTCACGATTATAAAATAAAAAAGAGTTTTAGCATAAAGCGAAACCTTCCTATAATCAGCATGGTTATGCGCGAAAATTTTGACTATAATATTATAAATGCTGCGGAAAAATCTGGAGTAGCGATATTTTCAAATACTAAGGTGATTAATGTATTTAATAATAATAATGAGGTTGAAGTTAATACCGAAAACGCTTCTTATACTGCAAAATATTTAATCGGGGCCGATGGAGCAAACGGAATAACGCCAAAAACAATTTCTAAAAATAGAAATTACAAACGAATTCCGGCTTTAGAATCTGAGGTTTATTTAAGTGACATTTTGCTTGAGAAGTACAGCGAGTTTCCGCGCTTTGATTTCGGAATTGTTCCTTTTGGATACGGATGGGTTTTTCCAAAGGCAGACCATTTATCCGCAGGGATTTTAAGTATGGAAAGCAAAGTTAATTTAAATGTGCACTTGCAAAAATATTTTGCTGAAATCGGTATTCCGAATACTGCAAAAATTGAAAAACATGGATATTTTATTCCGATAAATGCCGGTAATTTCCCGATAACTGAAAATAGGTTGCTGCTAACCGGAGACGCAGCCGGATTAGCTGATCCGTTAACGGGAGAAGGAATAAGCCGGGCAATACTGAGCGGAAAATTTTCCGCCGAAGCAATAAGCAATAACTTTGATAATCCAAAGAAAGTCACTGCTTTTTACAATTCAAAAGTTTCTAACGAGATAATTAAGGAAAATAAATACGCCGGATTCATTTCTCGGATAGTCTATAAAATGCCCCGACTAAGATCTTTCTTGCTGAACCTAAAAGGACAAAAACTTTCCGAGTTAGTTACGGAAGCATCGATGGGAGAGTTTAAGCTAAGCAGCGAAATGAGAAACCCTTTGAATTATTTTAAACTTCTTATAAAAAACGGCAACTAACTTTTTAGTGTATAAAAAAACCAAGCGTAGTCCGGATTACCTTACTATGCCTGGTTTTTATTAATTAATGAATATATCTTACTTTAAATGTTAACTTGGTTTTACTGTCTTTATTAACCGGCACTTGAAAGGTAATTGTAGATACGTTTTTCTTTTTATATGGTAAAGAAGACTTCAGTATTTCCCAATCGTAGCCTAAAGATCTTTCAACTTCAACGTTAACTTTTTCTTTCTTCTTGTTCGTAATTATTATTTCAAACGATTCTTCATAAACACGATTTGTAATTTTTTTATGCTCAGTTTGTTTTTCTTCAGCTAAAATATCAAAAGCATCGCCTAACTTAAGTTTAATCTGTTCGTTTCGCGGAGTATGGTCAATCATATCTTCGCCTATAAATTCAAGGTTGTCACCATCGGATTTATACATTCTTACTTTACCCTTCGGCATCGGCACTCCAAGTCCGTTGTCTTTCTTGTTGTAGAATTCAACTATTACAGCAACTTTCCCCTTCCCGTTAGAACCTCTGTAAGCGTAATAACCGCCGCTTCGGAAAAAATATTTTTTATGTGCTTTAATTCCGCTTGCTTCGAACAATGAAATTTGTTTCGTTTCGTTATTTGCCAAAGTTGTCGGTCGCTGTAAATTATAAATATGGTATTCAAAAAATGATTTTTCATTAAATTGAGGTGCTGCAGCCATTGTTTTCGCTTCATAAACTCTATCGGATACAGGTTGATAATTTCTTCTGTTTTGTATTAAGTTAACGTCGCCGGCAACTAATTTAAGCTTGGCGTTCTTGTATGTTGTTCCGGAAGTATTATCAACACTAACCCAAGAGTTCAAATCCAATTGGTTATCATTTTTGTTTAATACCGCTACATACTCCGCATGCCAATTCATTCCTTTTGTCTGGTAAGAAATTTCTACATCCTGCTTTCCGTTTCTGTTTGAATTAACCAGCCAGACCAAAGTGGGTTTTGTAATTAGTCCTTCAGGAAGAGCGCCTACATTAAACCTGTATTTGCTTACGTCGGGCAACATGACTAATCCGCCGTCTTTTTTCTTCAGCACTATTTGGTTACCAATACTGGAGAGAAGAACTCCCTCAATCAATTCGTTTTTATCGCTAATAAGCTGGATGTTCTGATTTATGTACTTCTGCAAAATTTTTGCAAGGGATACTAAATCGTACTGATAATTCTGCTCAATCACCTCACCGTCAAGCCCGATATGCACGCTTGTGGGATCGATTTGCTGGGCAACGTCTGCAATTTCAATTTTCGATTTCCCTTTGGGAATATTTATAGTACGCCTATCTTTAACTACACCCAAGTTTGCATTGTAAACAGTTACCGCAATGGATTTTGATTCTGTTGATTGACCGTAAACCATAGTTAAACTCGTAATAATTATTAAAAAAGTAATTAAAGTTTTATTAACCATTTGTTTGCTCCGCTGTTGTGATAAAATAATTTTTATATTAAAAAAGTTGAACCACTGGAATAGAGTTTCAATTATTAAGGTTAAATATAATGGTTATAAGTCCCGAAAAACAAAAAGTTCCACAAATAACTTTTTAAAAGTAAATCACAACAAAAAATGAAAACACATATTACCAAAGACAGATTATGGAGAAGCGAAAATCTAAGATAACAAAAATTATAAATTATTAGTATAT
>CBEVZC010000105.1:0-10429 GCA_965554225.1 uncultured bacterium
AAATCATTAATGCCTATCTTTATCTCGGATTTGCTTGTTCATAAGGAACGACTAAATAAAAATCAAATAATATGATTTTTAGATTAGTCAGGGTTTATAATTGTAATCTTTTCTTTTGATAGATTAAATTGATTTGCAAGTTTTTCTATCTTCTCGGATTCAAGTGTTTCATTGTAAAATGAATGTAAATATAGACTGAAAACATCAGATTCGATGCTATGTTCCGCATCTTCCATATATCCAAATTATCCCATAATTTCAATTTTAGTTCGTTTTTTTTATGCACCACAACGATTTGGGTATGTGTAGTTTGGACTTTTGAAGTACTTCACTTTTATTTTACGACTAAATTTCTTTGCTTGCATACTCTTTCTATTTATGACTATCGTCCGCATTACATATAGCTTTTGTTGTAGGGCGTTTTTTTCTTAATAAAGTTTCAGCATATTTTCAAAAGGTTCAGTTCGTTTTTTTGTTAAATCTATATATTCTTGACTTATTTCAAATCCAACATATTTTCTGTTACTCTTTAAAGCAGCAATTGCTGTTGTCCCACTACCCATAAAAGGGTCTAAAATAATGTCGGTTGTAAATGAATAAAGTTGTATTAAACGATATGGCAAATCAATAGGAAAAGGTGCAGGGTGCCCAACTCTTCTTGCTGATTCAGCATTAAAAGTCCAAATAGATTTAGTCCACTCCATAAAATCCTCTTTGCTAATTGTGTTTTGCTTTAAATCTTTTTCATTCTTTTTTCTTTCTCGTTTATAATCTCCTTTTGAGAATACTAAAATATATTCGTGAATATCTCTTAAGATAGGATTTGAAGCAGACATCCAACTACCCCAAGCAGTTGAAGGGCTTGCACTTGCAGCTTTATTCCAAATTATTTCACCGCGCATATTAAATCCTATTTCTATCATCATTTGAGAAATATAATCGGAAATAGGGATGTAAGGTTTTCGTCCAAGATTTGCAACATTTATGCATGCTCGACCACCATTTACTAAAACTCGATATGTTTCTTTAAATACCTTTTTTAACATTTCTAAATATTCATTTAATGATAAGTCTTCGTCATATTCTTTTGAAACATTATACGGTGGAGAAGTTATCATTAAATGTAAAGAATTATCTGGTATCATTGACATATCTTCTGCTGAACCAAGAATTGTAGTATTCAATAATTTTGTCGGAAATTCGTTAGTTTCTTTGCTAACTTCTTTACTATTATTAAGCTCATTATAAAGTTTTGAGTTGTAAAACTTTGTAGAGTCGTGATTTATCCGTCCATTAGTGCCAAATGAACTTGATTCCGTTCCTTTTTTTCTTTGATATGTTGTTTTCATTTTCTTCACATCTTATTTATTAAACTTAAAAATTTCTCTGCCTTTGAAATATCATCATTTCCCTTTGCAGATACAGTAATTATTTCCCCCAACTTTCTTTTAGATAACATTGAAGAAAAGAAATTCAAATCAGAATTTACCAAGTCAATAATAAATTTGGACAGATCTTGATATTGTTTAAATGTCTGAAAGCCTTTATCTTTGGTATTTTTTATAAATTCATCTGTTGGATTAGGGTATAGGGAAATGAAACCTTGAATAATACCTGATTTTTTCAAGAAATCTACTTTTTTAAAATAGTTTTTTGTGATAGGTGTATTACCAAGTATTACAATTGGTATTTTAGTTGATTCAGGTCCAGAAACTCTAATGTTTATTGATTTTCCAATTGCTTTTAACATGGAATCTGAACGAAGTATCGAAGGGTTACCTTTATGTGTTTTGAAATCACCAATAAATTTTACTTGCCCGTTATCGTATTGGTAATTGTTTACAATACTCATTTTGATTTCAAAAAGTAGTTTTATATTTTCTGCTTTTTGTTGAGTTTCGTTAGTAGTGCAAAATGCTAAATCGGCATCACTTTGGGTGGATAATCCAAGTACCGGACAAACAACACTATTTACAGCAAAAAGCCCTAAACTCTTAGCAATCGGTTGAAAAAAGTCTTTACTCCATTTTTCTGTATATTGGCCGATTAAAGAATTTCTACTTTGTAACGTTTGTCCCTCTGTACTTTTTCCTTTTGGAACATATGCAAAATATCCGTCAGTTAGTTTATAAAATAACTGTTCGGGTGAAGCAAAATTTTTTAATGCTTCAATAAAAAATTGTTTCTCTTTATCGATATTCCAAAATTTCATTTCTATTTCATTCTATTTAAGATACAAAGATAAGATTTATATCTCTCTGTTTTGAGGAATTTATTTTAGTTCTTTCAAATGAAACCCAACGTCTCAATACATCCATTCTATATATCGGGACTATATGTTTTTAGTTGTTTATATTACGAAATATAAAACTTTAAATATGAAAAAAAATTATAGAGAATTTCAACTTTCTTTCTCTCTCATTTCAATAGGATGCTTTTTATTATGGAAAAAGATAAACTTTTTTATCCAATTAATGTAAGATTCTTCGGTTCTTAAGCTATAGTGCTTAATCCGAATAACTTGTCTACTTGGTCTAATAATCGAGGCTTATTCTCAGTCATACTATTTCAATCTTTTTTTTTCCAAAATCTTACGAGTAACTGCCGGATACCGGAATCTACTAAACAAACAGATACCGGCGTTCTCCCAAAGAGATGCTATTAGTACAAATTAATAAGAGTGCTAAATTTTATCCCTAACAGTCCATATCTAAATCTTTACTATTTTTTTAAACCGCTTTGGAGAGCCTCATTAAGAACCGGATTAAGAGTAATAAAGTAATTAACTGTGGAATAAACAAGCAAGTCTAAATATTTATTTCCTTCGGATCGTTTTCGGTTTTAACATTAAACCATTCTTCTTCTTTAAATTCTTTATCTGTTATTTTATCTAATGGAAGTTTAAAATATTTACCTTGTGCAGTAACTGCTTTTTCTCCGTTTCCCAATACTATTTCGCCTGTTCCCTCAAAAGTCCGGGAACCTTCTTTTGTCAATCTTGCTACTACTTTAACAGTTTCTCCCAAAGGAATCGGTTTTCTGAATTTCAAATTCAGTTCTAAAGTTACACCCCAGATGTTTTTATCTTTAATTAATATTGTCCTTCCTATAGCTTCATCCAGAACCGTAGAGGCTATTCCGCCGTGCAGTCTTCCAGGATAACCTTGATGAAATTTACTCGGAGTAAAAAGAGCTATGAGTTCATCATCCTCAACTTCATAAAATGATGTTTTAAGTCCGAATTCATTATTAATTCCGCAAACAAAACATAGCTTTGAATTATTTTGTTTTTCCAAAACCGAATGTTTCATGGTATCCTCAAGAAAATTATTAAAGCTTGCTACATAAATTACAAAATAAAATGGCATCAATCTATTTTACTATATTAGAATTTATGTTGAGGGAGGTTTTGTTCCGGGTTTTCCTTCGGTTAAATTGTTATAAAATCTCTGTGTCGGGTAAGCTAGATCAATATTATCAAACTCGGCAAATGCTGTTAAAATATCTTCCCAAACTTTCTGCTCAACGGATCGTCTTTTCCTGGCGTGACAGATAAATCTTATTGTTAACATAATCCCGCTGTCTTTTACGGTTGTATAAACAATTGGAGTAAGATTTTTATAATAAATAAAATATTTTTTTGCCGCTTTTTTTACTTCTTTATCTGCTTTCCCTGTAAATTCTTGCGCATATTTTTCAATTATACCGGATAAAATTTCTTTAGCTTTTTTCCAATCACTTTCAAAAGTTATAAGAACCGGAATTTCGTGCCAAATATATTCGAATCCCGCAGTATAGTTTGCCTGCGGAGTATTAAACACAATACCGTTTGGAATATGAATTATTCTACCGGTACTTTGGTCAGCATCTACCCAATTACCGATCTCAATTACGGAAAACTGAAAAAGTCTAATATCAATTACATCGCCTGTTATATCGTTAATTTGAATGCGGTCACCGAGCTTAAAAGGTTGACGCGTAAGTACAAAAGACCAACCAACCATATTAACAAGCAAATCTTTAAACGCAATTGCCAATCCGGCTGAAACTAATCCCAAATAAGTGCCAAGGGAACTGAAAGCACCGAACCAAATCCTAACAAGAAAAATTATTCCCAGCAAAACTACAATATATTTAATAATCTTTTGCCATTGGTACATTACTGACTGATCTTCTATTCGGGAAATAATCAATCGAATAATCAATCGCTGTGACAGCCATAAAACAATTATTGTTATTAATGAAAGTAAAATATCGGATTGCGCGTGAGCTGAGAATCCTAAATATCTTTGAATAAGTTCTGAGAGTGTTTCGGCGACTATCATTATAGTTTATTTACTTTAAATTTATGCATTTACAAAAACAATAGTTAAATATGGAAATTCCTTTTGCAGGGCTTCTCTTATTAAATCCTCAATTTTACCATAACCAAAAAAGTTATAAACCAAACTATATGCTTTAATGCTTGTAATAGGATTCATAAAGACCAATAATTTTTCTGCGATTGTATTGTATTTAATTCCGGCAACAAGTCCAAGCTCGCTTATAGGCAAGCCGCTTTCGGGATCAACCACTTCATCAAGAATTTCACCCAGCTTATTTCTCATTTCATCATCCATACCAACTTTTAATTGTTTGATGAACTTTGTAAAGTTAAATAAAAATAATTAAGCAAACAGCAGTCAATTGATTAATGTGTGTGTTTACAAAATATTTTTGCTACTGAACTAATTTTCAATTGACTCTTAATGCCAAATCGAGCGAAGCTTCTCCCAGTCTCCAAAAATGAAATGTATATTTTTTACCCTGCGTTAACTTAATGCTAAATGGAACCCTCATACTTGAAAGGACTTGAACACAGATAGTGGATTTCTTTTCTTTCGAATAAAATCGTACTGAAACATCCCGGCCATTAACCTTTGATTCAACTCTGTCAAATTCCTCACAAGGAGTTCCTATACTTACAATACAAGAAAGTTTTATTTCTCCGTTTGTATTAGAGATTACTTCGACCGAATCAACCGAAGACCATAATCCGTGTATATATTCATCTTCTATTGGTGATGTACAACCGCCAATAATACTAATAATACCAATAAGTATTGATGTAACAACTAAAATGTTTTTTATAAACATTTTGTATAAATCACATTTTATTATAGATAAAATTTAAATTAAAACTATTCTTAAAATTATCCATAATTTCCCTTAACAAACCTTGTGCTTCTTTGCTCTCGTACCAGTTTAGAAAACTTTGCATATTAGTAAAATGAATACGTACGTCAAGAGTTCTTTTAATTTCCCCGTCTGTAATAGAAAACCCGCTCAAATTATTAAGTTCCGACAATTTCTTTATAATGTTTGTTGGGAGCTTATAATTATCGTGCGGAATCTGTGTAACAGCTTTAATACTTAATACAACAGATGTATTACTTTCATTTGGCTGCGGCGGCGTTTTGTCTTGCGCAAAAACTGAAGTAGAAAATCCCAAAAGCAATAAAAAAATTATGGTAATTCGTTTCATTGTTACCTCCTTTTAACGATATTAAAATTTATCAAGGGCTTAGTTTATAATGAATATTAAAATGGCTGCCTTATATTGGGATTTATTTATTTCACAGACAAACATCTACAAAGTTGTCATTCCCAAACAATAAGAGCCGGGTTAATAATACTGGGTCAATTTTTAATAAATATAAATCTTTTATAAAAAAACTTTAATCACTTCATTCTTAAATCCAGAGGTTGCTTTGGTGAAAGGTTTTCCCCTAAGTTAACATGTCTTACCAATTCTTTAATTGTTTTAGATTCCGCTTCAATAAAATACATTCTGTGCTTAAGTAAAATTATTCCGGTTGTTTGTTTATCTCTTTTATTCTCAAGATTTACTAATCTCCTTTTAATCATATAATTTGCAGATTCAAGTGATTCAAGTTTCGATTTAAATATTTTCAACAATTCCTCTTTGCCCAAATTATGCATAAATAAGATAGCAATATCAAATTCTGACGTAGTTGGATCACTTTTTTCAAAATAGTTTGAGATAGACTGGTGCAGTTCAAATTCTCCTTCTGCCGTTATTGAATAAACCGTCTTTGCCGGGAAATTGCTTTCCCTTATCTTTTCGCCGGTTATTAGACCTTTTTTACTTAAGGAATTTACCGTAGCATATACAGTAGAATCGGCTATAGAAAACCATTTTCTAAGTTCAAGAGCTTCCAGCATTTTTGTAATTTCATACGGATTCTTTTTGCTTTCGGCTAAAGTACCCAATATGAGTGTTGAAAATTTAGAAATCATTTCTTAACTCATTTAAGTTAAAAGATCAGTCATTATTTTAGGATTAGTTACCATTTCTTCAAATGATAAATTTTTAAATTCAATTTTATCACTTAAAGCATAATATTTATTTTTCAAAGCATCAGATATTTTTGTGTTGATAACAATTATTTCTTTATTAGTATTTAACTGTTTCTTAAACAACGCTTTAATGTGTACATCGGCATCTGAAACGGAATAGCCGACAAAGATAATTTTTTTAGCATCTCTAATTTCCCGGGCAGCTTCGGAAAGCAACTGAGTTATTACCGGCTGATTTAATGATTTAACATAGGACGGCGGCATAATTAATGTTTGAAATTCAGTGCCGTCCAACGGACAACTATATTCATACTCTTCATTATCAGGATAAGTATAGCCCAAAAATTTTCCCCTTTGCAAATCAATCTTCCTGTCCCATGGAGTGAGTAATGTTTGATTGCAACAATTACAGTACTTCCAATTTAAACTTCCGTGAACCTTAATAATTTTGAATGCGGTTGGCTCATAGCCCTTTTCCGTAATCACCGGCTCGCGAGGATTTATCCAAAAGTTAAATCTTTTTAATGGCTCAATTTTATCATAATTCATTAAGTGAAAACAATAATCAATATAACCATATTTCTTAAATAGAAAATCAAATGCCTGTTCAAGCAGTGTATCATAATTTAAAGTTATGATAGAAAAATTCTTGTTGTTACCTATAATCCCTTCCCAAAACAAATGGTAATATTTACTTGGTTTATCTGTTTGAAGATTAACTATATAGTGAATCAACTTAATTAAATATTCTTTAATACTTCTAATTTTAGAATTAGAATATTTGGAACTTAAGCTTTCGTTTTGTTGAATGAAGTAATCAAGGAAACCAAAAACAGCTTCAAGCTGTGGATATTGATGATTTGTTGAATCATACACAAAATTACTATTAATAAACTCTATTACTTGTTTGCCTATCTCAGATTCTTGAATTTCTTTTATACCGCCGGAAAGAATCATAGGAAGAATATGTTTTTGCAGCGGGACACCATCGGGGTGTGATGCACCCGCACCAAGCACAAAAACCGCATCTCGGCTTGGAGAATAATTTAGAAATTTTAGTTTGGTTTCAGACATAACTTATTATACGAATAAATTAGTTTCGATGCCCTAAAAAATCAATTTAGTTTCTCACTTAATATTATAATTTTATAGCCTTCCTCACAAACCCATCTGCTTGTTCTAATCTTTGTTTTGCTGTTTCAACATCAACCTCTGCAAGAATCATTACCAAGGCTGTTTTTACGTGCCCCTCGGCTTGCTTTAAATATTTTGTGGCATCATCGTAAGTTACGCCTGTAATTGTCATAACAATCCGTTTAGAGCGCTCGACCAGTTTCTTATTGGTCATCTGGAGGTCAATCATCATATTTTCGTAAGTCTTACCCAGTTTAACCATTGCTGTAGTTGTTAACATATTAAGCACCAATTTTTGAGCTGTACCACTTTTCATCCTTGTTGAACCCATCACAACTTCAGGCCCAACATAGGGACAAATAGACACATCAACATTTTCCACATTAAAAGATTCTCTTGGAGTACACGTTATAAACAACGTTGCCGCACCTAATTCTTTTGCTTTTTTAATTGCTCCAATTACGTAAGGAGTTCTTCTGCTTGCTGCAATTCCGCATACTACATCTTTATTAGTAACCTTAGCCTTTTCCACATCAACAGCGCCGTTTTCTTCATAATCCTCAGCTCCCTCCTGCGCAACAAACATAGCGGGGGGACCGCCGGCAATAAAACCCTGCACCATTTCCGGATCTGTGCCGAAAGTCGGAGGACACTCGGCGGCATCAACAACACCCAACCGACCGCTGGTTCCTGCTCCGAAGTATAAAAGTCTTCCTCCGTTTTTTAATGCTTTAATTATAAGCTTTACAGCTTCTTCTATAAAAGGAAGCTCTTTTTCAACTGCATAAGGAACAGTTTTGTCTTCACCATTTATTATTCTTAAAATTTCAGCAGTTGAACTTAAATCGATATTTGTAGATTTAGGATTTCTTTGTTCCGTTGATAATTTACTTATTTCGTCGAATAATTCATTCGGTTCTTTACTCATTTAGTAATTTCCAATAAAATTAATTTTTTACCCTTTTCGTTTCTTGTGTTCGTCGGTTTGTAAGCCAGTTCAAAAATAGTTGATTTTTTAATATGAGATTTATACTTCATTTCAGCCGTTTTAAATTCCTGCGTTAAGTTTCCGCCTTTTATTGTCATCAAATATGCTTTTTCTTTTATTAATGGCAATGCGTAGCGGAATAAAAGTATTAACGGAACAGTAGATCTACTTACAATTAGGTCAAATGTATTATCATATTTCTGTTTAAATTCATCGCTCTCAACTCTACAATTTTCGGCAATTACATTAGCCAGTTTAAGTTCATATATAAACTCTTTTACAGCATTAATTTTCTTTGTAGTAGAATCGGCAAGGACGCCCCTCATTAAAGGTTTAACAACAGCAAGCGGAATGCCGGGGAAACCGCCGCCCGTACCGATATCGAGGAAACGGGATACGCCATCCGGTAAATATTCAGAAATATAGGCTGAGATAAAAATATGATTCTCAATAATATTATTAATGTCTTTCCTGGAAATCAAGTTGATTTCCTTGTTCTTTTCAACTACGAGGTCGGCAAAATGTACCAACCTTTCAACTTGATAATCGTTTACACTAAGACTGTTCTCCCAAAACAACCTTTTAAGTTCCGTTAAATATGTTTCTGTCTGGAGCAAGAGAAACCCCCTAAAATTAATTTTTTAAATAAACTGTTAATATGGAAATATCAGCCGGCGAAACTCCGGAAATACGAGAAGCTTGACCAATTGAACGTGGACGTATTTTCGCTAATTTCTCCCTAGCTTCAATCGATATGGTATTTAAATTATGATAGTCGTAATTTAAAGGTATTTTTGTGTTTTCTAGTTTTTCCATTTTCTCAACCAGTTCATATTGTCGTTTAATATAACCTTCGTATTTTAATTCAATTTCTAACTTCTGCAACAATTCTTCATTACTAAGTATAGCTTCAACTAGTGGAAATTTACTTTTGTCTAATGTTTTTAAAATTTCTCTTAATTTTAATTCAGGTCTTTTTACCAGTTTGCTTATTGTTTCTCCGTTATCTAAAGCTGATGAATTTTGGGATTCTAGAAATCTATTTATGTTTTTGGGACTTATCCTCAAGTTTGAAGCAAAATCTACACCTTGAATCATCAATTCATCGTTCTTCTTGAAATCATAATACAATTCCTTTGATACCAAACCAAAATCATAACCATATTTAACCAATCGTCTTTCCGCATTATCCTGTCTTAAAATCAATCTGTGCTCAGCTCTTGATGTAAACATTCTATACGGTTCGTCAGTTGACTTTCCAACCAAATCATCAATCAAAACTCCAATATAAGCTTCGCTCCTTTTAAGAACGAACTCTTCCCTTTTTTGAATTTTAAGAGCCGCATTTATTCCCGCCACAAGTCCTTGACCGGCGGCCTCCTCATAACCCGATGTTCCATTTATTTGACCTGCAAAGTACAAACCCTCAACAAGTTTGGTTTCCAGTGTTAAATCAACTTGATGGGGTGGAAAATAATCATATTCTACCGCATAACCCGGTCGAGCCATCACAACGTTTTCAAGTCCTTTAATTGCTCTAACAGCTTCAAATTGTATTTCTTCCGGAAGAGAGGAAGAAAATCCGTTTAGATAAATTAAATCACTGTCTAAACCCTCCGGCTCCAAAAACAACTGATGCCTTGGTTTATCCGCAAATCTTACAATTTTATCTTCAATGGAAGGGCAATATCTCGGCCCGACACCAGTTATAAGTCCTTTAAACATCGGAGATCGATCAAATCCTGTCTCCAAAATTTTATGAACATGCTCATTAGTATAAGTCAAGTGACAAGAAACTTGCGGAAGAAACGGAAAACTTTTAATATCTGTTCTGCGCGAAAACGGTTGAGGATTTTCATCACCAGGCTGTTCCTCCAAAACATCAAAGTTAATTGAGTCCTTTTTAAGTCGGGGTGGTGTACCGGTTTTTAACCTATCGACAATAAA
>CBEVZC010000106.1:0-10391 GCA_965554225.1 uncultured bacterium
TCCTAAATTTCTCCATCAACCCTAACTTGACAAAATTATTTTTGATTTTTTTTTGATTTTTTTCACTTTTAACCCTATAAACCACCTATTATTACTATATTTTGCACATATTTTACATTTATAAAAGATTTTTCTCAGCTATTTATGCACCTCTTGCGGTTTTACTTAGAAGATTTGAATTTGTATTTTGTGTAACATAATTAAAAATTAAAGTGTAAAATGCATCGAATTAAAAAATTATTACCACTAATTTTGACTTTGCTTTTCTTTTTTAAACCGGTTTACGGTTTTTCTTCGAGTGATTCCACCAAGTATAATTCTACTAAGGATACTACTATAACTGCCGATACTTTAACAAAAATTGATTCTATAAAAACTAAACTCTACCGCAATTTATTTTTTGTTTACAAAACCGGTATTTCAAATTTGGAAGGGACAATAAAATATAAAAAGCAATTAGATTTATTAGAGTATAGGTTCACCGGCGACTTTATCCGTTATTTACCTTTTGGATATGAACAAGACCTTGGATGGACCGGTCAGCCAAGTGAAGTAATGCTCTACGGATTAGGTTTCGGAAGTATTTCATATTTAAGTAGTCAAGTACCGATTAACAATAGAATAACTAACGCTCTCGATTTACATATCACGCAATCGGAAGGTTTGGATTCACTTATTATTCCGCCTATTTATAAGGGCTTCCTATACAATTTAAATAATAATCCTATTTCAACTATTCTTGTTGAGAAAAACGAATATGTAAAAACTCCTTATTCTCGTGTTAGGTACTACCAAGGCCCAAGCAGTGAGGGTTATGTTGATGCAATATTCATAACCAGATTGATGCATAAATTATTCGGGCAATTCGAAGCTACTAATACAAGCATCGAAAAGGGTTTTACAAACAGCAGTTATCGCTCGTGGAAACTTCATTCGAGTATAAGATACTTATTTAATAAATCATTTAACCTTGTTGGGGATTATAGCTTTGCAAATCAAAATGTTGGTCTTTACGGAGGTGTGAATAGAGATTCGATCCTTAGTTTGAATAATGGTTCCGTTAATGATTTATTGTACAACAGAATTTTAGCTCCGGTAAATTTTAAAGACAGATATCAAAAAACAAAACGGCATAATTTTACTCTAAAATTATTAAGCAGTATTGGTAAGACTTACAACTCCGAATTAAATTTCTATTACCAGTTCCAACTTTTGGAATTCAGGCAAAACGAAAAGAACAGCGATGCAAACACTAAAAGGATATTTGACAATAATAAGTACAAAACCTTGGGTGTTAATTTTAGTCAAAATTTAAATTTAAATAACTTTAATTTTGATATTATTTCAAAATATGAAAGTAAGGAATTTAAGACTCCATTACTTGGTAGTAATAAAAATATCACATCATTTTCTATTGCAGGAAATATTTCATCTTCGCTTTTAGGCAGCAAAGTTAAACCGGATTTATTCGGTAAATATCTTAATACTGATGGTAATACATTCCTAGGAATCGGTGGTTCTGTCTTTTTAATTCTTTCGGATAACATTAGCATATACGGCGGATATTCCATGATTGAAAAACCGTTTTCTGTTTTACAAAATAATTTCTTTGGCGCTGAAGATTTATCAAGTAATAACATACAAAATATAAATCTATCTGAATTTGGAATTAAATTCAGTTACGATAAGTTAAACGGAGTTCTAAAATATTTCAGCTACAATAACGACAATGAATTTGTTCCTATTCTCAACAAACCCTGGGAGAAACCCAAGTCTGTCTATGTAACAAATTATTTTACTGCACAAAATACTATTCACGGTATTAACTTATCCTTAAACGTTAACATTCGAAAAATATTAATTGAGACTAATACTAATTTATACCCGGACGATAATATACTCACCGGCAAATCAATCCCAACTTTTTCATTTAGAGGAGGGATTTATTTTAAGGGCTTCCTTTTTCACAATAATTTGGACTTAAAAACCGGATTTAACTTTCAGTTTGCAACGGAACAAGATTTCCGATTCTACGACTTTGAAAGGAATATGTCCTCAAACCACTTTGATGAACAACCGGAACTCTTAAACATTAATCGTCCTCAGGTTCCACAATATTTTACAATTGATTTTTTTACTGCCGGAAGAATTCAGGAAAGAGCAATAGTTTATTTCACAATTGAAAATCTACTGGATAGAAAATATTTTATAGTCCCGTATTATCCTAAGCAGGAACGTGGATTCAGACTTGGAATATCCTGGGAGTTTCTTAATTAAGTACTCTACTTTTAGAATTGCATTTAATAATTTGACACAATAACTTACTCCTTTAAAAAATGGAATAACTATGAAACGTTTGCTATTAACTTTAATTATAATTTTCGTGCAATCCTTTTTAACCGCACAAGTAATAACCTGGCAACCTTTATTTTTAACAGAGAATGATTCCGTTACTATAACTTTTGATGCAACTCAAGGAGACGGAGGCTTAGCGGGCTTTACAGGCGATGTTTATGCACATACGGGAGTTATTACTACGGAAAGTACGGATTCTCACGACTGGCGGCACGTAAAGACTAATTGGGGAGAAAATACACCGGAAACAAAACTGACAAGAATTGGAACCGATTTGTATGAATTCAAAATTTCACCATCTATTAAACAATACTACGGATTAAATGCCGGAGAGCAGGTTATCAATCTTGCTTTTGTTTTTAGGAGCGCCGACAACAGCAAAACCGGGAGAGACACGGACGGAGGCGATATTTTCCTCCCATTAAAAAGCGGTATAACTATATTGCAACCTCAAGAAGATTTAATTTTTAATAATCTGAATGATACTATTTCAATTTCTGCAATCGGCTCTGCTTCCGTAGACACTTTAAAATTATTTCAAAATGGAGACGAATTATTTTCTACTATTAATGATACACTCAATTATAATTTAGTTGTTACTCAATTCGGCAAGAAAACTGTTAAAGTGAACGGTTATAACTCTTCCGGTGTTTTTGCAGCAGATTCTTTTCATTATGTAGTCAATAAACCAATTCAACATGAACCATTACCAAGCGGAATTGTTAATGGGATTAATTATTTAGATGGTAACACGGTAACTTTAAGTTTGTTTGCGCCGAATAAAAAGTTTGTTTATGTAATCGGAGATTTTAATAATTGGCAAGTTGACTCAAATTATTTTATGAACCGGACTCCCAATGATTCGACTTATTGGATAACAATCACGGGACTTACTCCAAAACAAGAATACGCATTTCAATACTTGGTAGACGGAACTATAAGAATTGCCGATCCTTATACCGAAAAGATTCTTGATCCTTGGAACGACAAATTTATCAGCTCGCAAATTTATCCTAATCTTAAACCATATCCTGAAGGAAAAACAACCGAGATAACATCGGTTCTGCAAACTGATCAAGATCAGTATCAGTGGACATCTCAAAATTATAAACGTCCGGCTAAATCTGATCTGGTAATTTATGAATTATGGTTAGAAGATTTTCTCACTCAACATGATTTTAATACGTTGGCGGATACTTTGGATTACCTCGATAGTCTTGGGGTTAATGCAATTGAGTTAATGCCTGTTAATGAATTTGAAGGAAATATAAGTTGGGGATATAATCCTTCATTTTATTTTGCAGTTGATAAAAACTATGGACCCGCTAATACGTTAAAATATTTTATTGATAAATGCCATAAAAGAAATATTGCAGTTATCATGGATATGGTATTAAATCATTCATTCGGGCAATCTCCTTTTGTGCGTTTATATGCATCGGGTAATTATGGACCCCCAACTGCTGATAACCCTTGGTACAATGTAACTGCACCACATCCATTCAGTGTAGGTTTTGATTTCAACCACGAAAGTCCTTATACCCAAAACATAGTAGATAGAATAACTAAATATTGGCTAACTGAGTACAAAGTTGACGGATACCGTTTTGATCTTTCAAAAGGATTTACTCAAAAGTTTTCCGGTAACGATGTTGGGTTGTGGGGCCAATATGATCAATCAAGAATTAATATATTAGAACGCATGGCAAGAAAAATTTGGCAAGTAGATTCTAATGCTTATGTTATTCTTGAACACTTTGCTGATAACTCCGAAGAGAAAGTGCTTTCCAATAATGGAATGATGCTTTGGGGAAATGAAAACTCGAGTTACAACGAAGCTACAATGGGTTATCACGATCACGGGAAGTCAAATTTTTCGGGAGTTTCCTACAGAGTAAGGGGATGGTCACAGCCAAACCTGGTAGGTTATATGGAAAGTCACGATGAAGAACGTTTGATGTACAAAAATCTCCAATATGGAAATTCAAATGGAAGTTATACTGTTAAGGATTTGAATATTGCTTTAACCAGAATGAAAATGGCTTCTGCATTTTTCTATACCGTTCCGGGACCAAAGATGCTATGGCAGTTCGGGGAGCTTGGATATGATTTTTCAATTAATTATCCATCGGGAACTGATAACGATAGACTCACACCCAAACCGATAAGATGGGATTACCTGAATGATTTAGCAAGACTAAATTTATATAAAACAATTAAAGCTCTTACTTATTTAAAAGAAAATTATGATTCTTTTAGTAGTTCCAACTTTTCGATGAATGTGGGAAACGCTGTAAAATCAATACATATAAACGATTCATTGATGAATGTAACGATTATAGGAAATTTTGGAGTTGCAACCGGATCAATAAATCCGGCATTTCAATCCAGCGGAACTTGGTACGATTATTTTAGCGGCGATAGTATTTCGGTTGGCGACCCTTCGGCACAAGTTGTATTGGAAGCTGGTGAGTTTCATATTTACACAGATGTAAAACTTCCAACTCCCGAACAAGGTATTCTTAGTGAAGTTGAAAAAAATAAAAATAACATACCGGTTAACTTTAGCTTAGATCAAAATTATCCGAACCCGTTTAACCCAAGTACAGTAATCAAATATTCCATTCCAACTCCACTCCGTCCCTCCCCTTCTCAAAAGGAGGGATTATTGGTCTCTCTCAAAGTATACGATATTTTAGGACGTGAAGTATCAACCCTTGTAAATAAAAAGCAAAGTCCCGGGGAATACATTGTTACATTCGACGCATCAAAATTGTCATCCGGAGTATACCTCTACAGATTAAATAGCGGCAGTTTTTCTCAGACGAAAAAAATGATCTTACTTCGCTAAAGTCTTTGTTAATTGTGAAAGAATGACAGCAGAAGCGGAAGCAACATTTAGGGATTCGGCTTTTCCAATTTTTGGAATGGAGAGAGAATAATTTGCAATTTGTTTTAATTCTTTTGTAGGACCGAATGCCTCATTCGAAAAGATAATAATGGTTTTTTCCGGTTTTCTAAACTTAAAAATATCTTCGCCTGTTAAGTCGGCGTAAATTATATTGTACCCTATTTCTTGCAACTCAGATAGTTTGCTATAAAAATTCTTCTCTTCAAAAATATTCACATGAAAAAACGAACCCATACTTGCACGTAGTGTTTTAGGATTTAAATAATCGGCACAATTTTCATTTAAAATTATTTGTTTAATTCCAAACCAATCGCAATTTCTTAAAATAGTTCCTAAATTTCCCGGATCTGAAATATTTTCAAGCGCAACAATTAAATTATCATTGGTATTTATGTTAGATGAAACACTTTTTGGGGATAATACTGCAGCAATGCCTTGCGGTGATTTGGTAACAGAGATTTTTTTGAAATCTTTATCAGCAATTGTAAATAATTTTTTATTATCAATTTCCCATTTGCTCAAAAACTTTCCCGTTTTTTCAAAAAAGTCTTTAGTAATAATTATAGCTTGAATTTCGAAACTACTATTCAAAGCCTCTTCAACTATTCGCTTACCTTCTACAATGAATTGCTGTTCTTTTTTTCTTCCTTTTTTAGTTAATAAAGAAGAATAATATTTGATTTGCTTCAAAGATAATTTTTCAGGTATTCGATTCATAACTTGATTACAAATTTATCCTGGATTAACATGATTTTAAAATTATCAAAATAAAATCATAATTATTGCATTGAAACGGAAAATATATTAGATTTACGAACTCAAAATAATGCTGGCGTAGCTCAGTTGGTAGAGCAGCTGATTTGTAATCAGCCGGTCGGCGGTTCGAGTCCGTCTGCCAGCTCACGTAAGCTCGATGTTCCTCGCATCGAGCTTTTTTATGTTTAGCTGTGGTGAACCAAAATTTTCGTTCACTACTAATCAAGGCGATAAATCTCCATAATGCTTTCCAGTATCTTTGAAAAGTTAATTTTTAAGTCAATAAGTTTACCGGAACGAATATCAAAGACCCAACCGTGGACACTCAATCCTCTATTTCGATAAGCTTTTTGTACTTCCGGAGTTTTAATAACATTTATGCATTGTTCCTGCACATTAAGTTCTACCAACCTGTTATATCTTCCATCCTCGTTTTTAATTTCATTTAGTTCTTCTTTATGTAGGCGATAAACATCTCTAATATTTCGTAACCAAGGATTTAGTATTCCTAAATCTTTTGATTGCATTGCTGCTTTTACACCGCCACAAAAATAATGTCCACATACAATTATATGTTTAACTTTAAGGTGCACCACAGAGTAGTTTATAACAGACATTGCGCTCAAGTCGGTGTTGGGAACCATATTGGCAATATTTCTGTAGATGAATGCCTCTCCCGGTTTTACTCCCATTAACTCTTCGGCTGTAACTCTGCTATCAGAACAACCGATGTACAAAATGTCAGGGTTCTGTCCTTCTGTAAGAGAATTGAAAAAAATTGGATCTATATTTAGTTTGCTTTCAATCCACTTTTGATTGTTGTTGAAAATTTGATTTATTTCCATTTTAAATATTTATTTTTTGTTAGTCAAATATAGGGAACAAAAATTTTCGTTCCCTATGGTTATAATTTAATTTTGTCTATTTTCCTCATTACCCATTCGATTTGGTGAGGATAAATTATTTTCAAATATCTAAATTTTCAATGCCCACTTAAAAGGGTTTTCCCGAATATAATTTCTTATGTTGTACAATTCTGTTTCATTACGGATTATTCTATCATAGAATGAATGCTGCCATTTGAAATTTTAGTCATGCTTATTATTTCCTATTTTTATTGTAACGGCACGTTTAAATTGCTGAATTATTTTACTTAATTCCATTTTTGTTCTATCATACGTTTTATTCGTAGGGCATGCAAAATTTGCATCCCCTACGTTTTCAATAATTATAATACCATGAATATGGTTCGGCATAATTTCATAATAATCCAAGTCAATATTCTTATGCAATAATTCTATTTTGTTCCAATACTCATCAACAATTTTTCCAATTTCATTCAATACCATTTTACCTTTATTAATTTTGTCGAAATATGGAGTGTGGTTTTTTGTGCATATTGTTACAAAATACCAACCATTGTTGGAATAGTTGTATTCTTTTAATCGGTTGGGTTTTCTACGTTTCATATCAAATATTGTAAGGATGCAAATGTTCATTCCCCACTAATTTTTATAAATGATATTATATTTTGAAATTAACCGATGTATCGACCTTCTATCCAGACCAACTTTTTCTGCGGTGAGAGAAATATTGCCCTTGTTTTTTCTGAGATGATAAGTAAGATATTCAATTTCAAAACTTTCTAACGTTTTTTCTTTTGCCTCCTTATAATTTAAACTAATTACATCCTTACTAATCCTATTGGCTTTTGTGATACCTGTTAACGGCAAGTCATTCTCGTCAATTATTTTGGAGTTAGATAAAAAGTAAGCTCGACCGACAATATTTTGTAGTTCTCTAACATTTCCAGGCCAAGAATAAGATAAAAGTGCTTCTCGGGCTTCATGAGAAAATCCATTGACTTCTTTATCATTTTTATCAGATAATTCACTTAGAAATTTAGAAGCAAGTGGAAGAATATCTTCTTTCCTATTTCTTAACGGCGGTATATTAATTTCAATCGTATTTAGTCTATAAAAGAGGTCCTGTCTGAAAGCGCCATTTGCAACTTCATTCTCCAAATTTTTGTTTGTGGCAGAAATGACTCTAACATTTATATCAATCTCTTTTTCACCTCCAACATGTCTTATTTTCCTTTCTTCTAACATTCTTAATATTTTAACTTGAATTGTCTGACTCATTTCGCCAATTTCATCAAAAAAGAAGGTACCATTATTAGCAAATTCAAGTAATCCCGGTTTTGTCTTGAAAGCGCCGGTGAATGCTCCCTTTTCATGACCGAACAATTCACTTTCAAATAAATTCTCCGGAAGCGCTCCGCAGTTAATAGGAACGAAAGGATTTTGGTTTCCCTTGCTAAGTTTATGAATAATTCTAGCCGCTATTTCTTTTCCCGTTCCGCTTTCACCGGAAATTAAAATATTCATATTACCTTGAGCGACTTTTTTAATTATATCAACCAAGCTTCGCATCTCTCTGCTGTTATAAACCAATCCGAATAACTCTTCCCCCTCAACACCTGATTGAGATTGATCTAGAGTTGCCGTGTATTCAAAAACATTATCAATACTCTCAAAAAGTTTTTTCGAAGAAAATGGTTTTTCTAAAAAGTCAACTGCACCAAAATGCAAAGCTTCCACACTAGCTTCAATTGTTCCATATCCGGAGATTATTATAATTTTTGATTCCGGGAAACTTTTGATAGCTGTTTTAAGAATATCCAAACCGGAAATTTCACCCATCTTTAAGTCTGTAATTATCAGATCGAACTTTTTTTCTGCAACTTCTTTTAAAGCTGATGATGGATCACTCATAAGAGTAAGATTTAAATTCTTTCTGCGTGCAAGAATTTTTTGCAAACTTTCCAGCATTTCAAATTCATCGTCAATTAGTAATACTTCTTTCATATTAATTCCCTTCTGCTTAATTCCCTTCTGCACTGAACGTTATTCTAAAACTTGTCCCAATTCCTTGCTCACTTTCGCAGGAAATATCTGCATTATGATTATCACAAATCTTTTTAGCAATGTATAATCCAAGTCCCGTTCCTTTTCCTTGCGATTTAGTTGTGAAAAACGGCGAAAATATATCATGAATAATTTCTTTAGAGATTCCACTACCATTGTCTTTAATAATCGCTTCCGGTTGATTCAACTTACTTTTTCTAATCAAAATATTTAATATTCCATTTTTTCCCATCGCGTCTATTGCATTATTAATTATATTCATAAACAGCTGTTCAATTTGTGTTTGATCAGCTTTGATAAACACATTTTGTTCTACAAAATCAGTCTTAACTTCTATATTACTTTTTTTTAATAATGGTGAAAGAGAATCCAAAACCGATTTGATTATATCAATGAGATTAACTTTTTTAATTTCCAAAGGAAGTCTTTTACTGTTCCGCAGAATATTTGAGGTGATTTTTGAGATTTTAAGAATTTGTTTGTTAATTACATCAAGATCTCCTGCGTAATGCTTAAGCTGAGAATTGCTTTGAGCTTCATAAATTAAGTAATCTGCTCTTGAAAAAATAATTGCTGCGTAATTATTAATATCGTGAGCAATTGCAGCGGTTAATTCTCCTAAGGTAACTAATTTATCTGCTTGTCTTAATTGGTCAAAGTGAAATTTTTCAATTGTCTTAATTGAATTCTTGAGTTTGGAGACCATACTGTTAAAATGCATATTGAGTATTCCGAATTCATCAAAACGATTTGAATCCAACTGAATATCCAAATTTCCTTTCTCAACGGTATCTAATGCGATCATGAATTTATTAAGCGGTTTATTTATAAAATGATTAAATAACAAATATGATCCCACTGCTAAAATTATAAGTAATAACGATCCTAAGTAAATCATATGACGACTTCCGGTATAAAATCTTTGTTCCGATTTTGTCAAATCAGTATCAATATCCAGATATGCAATAATTTTTTTTTGAGAATGACATTTTTGACATTCGCTTCTGTTAATAATCGGTTGAACCGCAGAATAAATTCTATTATTCTCTAGAAATGAAATGTGTCTTTTAGTAATTAGTTTAACATTCTGCCCAGGATGACCAGGTGCAATTTCTTGAATTAATTTTCCTTGCTCATTAGTTTTATTTGCAAATAGGATCTTTCCATTCTTATCAAAAATCCTAATATGGTCAATATTTTTATCTTGGGATAATTTATTTAATATTTGGGGAAGGTTCTTTTGTTTACCCTGCATCATGGCATTATAAAGTCCAAATTCCAGAACATTCAATGAAGCATTTGTCAATGTAATCGATCTTTCTCTGAAATCTTCACGAAATTGTGTTACCAAATAATAGATAGGTATCCCAACACCTAACAATATAAAGAGTACAAGAAAAAATATAAATTTAACTTTAATAGATTTAAGTTTTATATTT
>CBEVZC010000107.1:0-10270 GCA_965554225.1 uncultured bacterium
AGTTAGGTAAATAGCTCTTTAAAGATTGTGAGACCGGGTATTAATTTACCGACAATGGAAATGGTTTATCATATTTTACATAAACCGGCATGACAACCTACAAAATTAACATAGCCTGCCGATATTCAACACATGACGAATATCGGACTGGCTATGTAAAAATGTTATTAACTATTCTCTATCACCGGTAAATCTGCAAAGTATCTCATAATTACTTCTTCCGGTAGTTGATAATCTTCCAGTTTATTATTTATATAAGATTCGTAAGCTCCTAAATCTAAAAAGCCGTGACCTGATAAATTAAATAGAATTGTCTTTGCTTCTCCGGTTTCTTTGCATTTTTTTGCTTCTTCTACTACTGATTTTATAGCATGAGCGCTTTCGGGTGCAGGAAGTATTCCTTCGGCAACAACAAAATCCCTTGCCGCATCAAAAACTTCCAACTGATGATAACTTTGCCCTTCAATAATATCCTCATTATACAAATGAGAAACTATTGGTGACATTCCGTGATATCTCAATCCGCCTGCATGAATTTTCGGCGGAATGAAATTATGTCCCAGCGTAAACATTTTTAATAAAGGAGTAAACCCAGCCGTATCACCGAAATCGTATGTGAATTTCCCTTTAGTCAATGAAGGGCACGAAGCCGGTTCAACCGCAACTATTCGTAAATCTTTTTTATCACCTGCAAGCTTATCATGAATAAACGGGAAGGTTAATCCGGCAAAATTACTTCCGCCTCCTGAGCAGCCGATTAAAATATCGGGATATTCGTCTACTTTAGCCATTTGCTTCTTCGCTTCCTCACCGATAATAGATTGATGAAGCATTACATGGTTCAGCACACTTCCGAGTGAATAATTTGTATCGTCATTATTCGCAGCTATTTCTATTGCTTCACTAATTGCTATACCGAGTGATCCGGGGGAATTAGGATCTGCTTCCAATATTGCTCTTCCCGATTGTGTTACATCAGACGGACTTGCATGAACCGTAGCTCCGTGAAGCATCATCATCGTTTTCCTATATGGTTTCTGATTAAAACTTACCTTTACCATAAATACTTCCAGATCAAGACCGAAATGTTTTGCTGCAATTGAAAGAGCAGTTCCCCACTGCCCCGCCCCTGTTTCCGTAACTAATTTTTTAATCCCCGCTTTCTTATTATAGTAAGCCTGCGCAATGGCAGTATTGGTTTTATGACTTCCGCCAGGATTAACACCTTCGTACTTAAAATAAATTTTTGCCGGTGTACCGAGAAGTTCCTCCAGACGATAAGCGCGAATTACAGGCGTCGGTCGGCTTAACGATAAAATCTCAAGAACCTCTGCGGGTATCTTAATATATCTTTCGGGACTCATTTCCTGCATAATTAATTCTTCGGGAAATATGGCAGCAAGATCGTTTGGCGAAATCGGTTCTTTTGTTGCAGGACTTAAAGGCATTGCTAAAGGTGTAGGTAAATCAGCTAAAATATTGTAATAATTTGTCGGCATTTCATTTGCAGATAAATAGATTTTGTTGTCTTTCATTTGTTACTCCCTTTAATTAGTTAATAAAAAGCAAAAAAAAACCGTGATAAAATCACGGTTCGTTTAAACAAAAAAAACCGTGAATAGCATGTTCCAACTATCCACGGTTTATATAAATTTAATTATCAGCGGGATAGTGAAACATAGTTATTCCACCACCACCAATTATTTAATTTCATATTTACTGTTCTTGTTTTCATTTCTACAAACCTAACGTAAATAAAATATTTATGCAACAAAAAAATATATTTTGTCATTCTTCGGCTTTTACTTCAATTTTAACAATATCATAACCCTTCTTTGTTTCAAACGCAGCCAATAATATTCCAATTAATACAAGTAAAACGCCCAAAACAAAAAAGATTAAAGCTAAAGACTGCATATTCACATCTTTTGCCAGAAATTCAACTCCAATAAAAATAGAAGCAAGCACAAAAAAAGCTACTGCTATTGAATAGCTGATTACAATATCTCTTACAAGTCGTACTCTGTATAACAGTTTCTGCATCTGCATCACTACGCTCTCTAATCTCACTTCTTCATCGTAAACAAGATCTTTAATACCGGACTTAGCAGCCAGTCCTCTTTTTTCCTGGTTAAGAAGTCTTATACGGTTTACAAGTAAAGAATACTTATTATTTATACCGAGCAGAAGTAAGCCGCAGGCTGATATCATCAAACCCGGCGCTAACATTGCTTGGATAATTTGAACTATAGAAATTGAATTTTGCATGATTTATTTTATATTGTTTTTAATCCTTTTACTTTTTCTGTCTTCAAACAAATAATAAAATGCAGGAATAACAAATAACGTTAATATTGTTGAAACGAGCAGACCACCGATACTAACAACACCAAGAGGTTGTCTCATTTCCACACCAGACGAACCAACGCCGATTGCCAAAGGCAGCATTCCCAAAATAATTGCAAGAGTTGACATTACAATCGGTTTTAGCTTAGTAGGACAAGCTTCAATTAGCGCATCCCTAACTCCAACTCCGCGTTCACGTACAAGCTGGTTTGTATAATCAAGCATCAATATTGCATTATTCACAACTATACCAATCAACATTATTATAGCCATTAGCGATGTTATAGCAAAAGAAATATTTGTATAGTATAACGAAGCTAAAACACCTATAATAGCAAGAGGAACCGTAAGTAATATAAATATCGGCTGGACAAAACTTTCCAGGATTGCAGACAAAAGCAGGTAAGTGAGAAGCATAGCTAATATAAAAGCAAATCCCATATCTGCAACCATTTCCTTCATCATTTCTGCCGTTCCAGCCCATTTAATTTTATATCCGGGAGGGAATTTAACATCTTTCAACCGCTTTTCAATTTCACCCGTAACGTTTCCCAAAGGAACGCCCGGAGCCGGTGAACCCGTAAATTGTATTGCAACATATTTATCCCTGTGAAGAATTTTAGAATAGCTCTTTGTAAAATTTATATCCGCAAGTTGAGCTAATCTGTATACAACACCTCTTTTAGAGGGTATAGATATTCTGCCTATTTTTTCAGGTGAATCGACGGATGCATCGTTCATTGTAACGGTAATATCGTATTCATCGCCTTTTTCCAAATATTTTGATGCAGTTATTCCTTCCAAAGCAGAGCGTGCGGTAAGTGCAATTTCCTGTGCGGTTATTCCTGTTTCCGCAAGCATTGTCCTTTTAGGAATAATTGTAATTTCCGGCTTCCCTTCGCGGGAACTTTGGTCGAGGTTTATCAATCCCGGAACATCATGAATTTTTGCAAGTATTTTATCTTTTAAACTATTCAGCTCTTCCAAATCCTGCCCTAATAAAAAGAACTGCATTGGAGTTCCACCTTTATTTGAGAAGGACTTAAAATCGACCGTTATTAATCTTGCGTTTGGAATGTCTGAAAAATCTCTTACGAAAGAAGATATATAATAGTTAAGTTTTCTTTCTCTCTCATTAGCCAGTACAAGATTCACATCCATTCGGGCAAGGTTTGTACCCGTATTGACATCCGATATTTTACCAAGCTCGGTAATTATATTTGTTATTCCCGGATATCCTTTAATTTTGTCTTCCATCGATTTTAGAACAAGACCCGTTTCATGTAAGTTATATTCCTTTGGAAGCTCTACGGTTATCTGGATTTGTCCGTTATCGGACTGCGGAATCATATCGAAACCGATTTTAGGTCCATATACTATAACCGAAAGAATGAACAAAATGAACGACACTAGAATTATTACGACACTTACAAACTTATTTTTTAATGATTTTGATAGTAACCGCCTATAAAATTCATCCCAAGAACGATAAAAAGTATCCATCTTTTGAGCTAATCTTCCCGTTCCACCGTCTTTCTTAATCATTAAAGATGCAAGCATCGGTGTTAATGTAAAAGAAAAAAGGAGTGAAAAAAGTGTAGAGAAAGCAGCCGCGAGAGCCAGCTCTTTCATGAACAACCCTACCATAGAAGACATATTAGCAATCGGTAAGAAAACCACAACGTTAGTTAATGTTGCCGCAATAACCGCAACTGCAACCTCGGTTGTTCCTTTCAGTGCAGCTTCTTTCGGGGTATTGCCCAAATTTTTATGCCGGAAGATATTTTCGATAACTACAACCGAGTTTGATACAAGCACACCCACGGAAACCGAAATACCCATAAGAGACATAACGTTTAAGCTCATATCAAACCATTGAAACAGAAGGAATGTTGAGATAATTGATGCAGGCATCGAAAGAGCAACAATAATAGTTGAGCGAATATTAAAAAGGAAAACAAAAAGTATTATGGAAGTAAGAATAATTCCAAGAATAATATTACTCATTGTATCGTCAACAGAAGCACGCGTAAATGTAGAATTATCACTAACAATTTTTAGATTTAGTCCTTCGGGTAAAGCTTTATTAATATCCGGCAGAGCAGCACGAACAGCATCGGAAACATCTACTTCGTTACCGTCAGTACTTTTAATAACCGAAAGACGAACCGCGTTCGAGTCTGTAATACCTGTTTCCGCATCGAAAAATACGGCACGTTTACGAATTTCTTTCCCTCCGTCTTCCACCTTTGCAATTTGATTTAATCTCTTATTTCCGAATGCCGTAGGAATTTGCAGATTTTTAATTTCATCGACATGTTGAAATTTACCCTTTACCCGGACGGAATATTCCTGGTTGGTTAAGTTGAATGTTCCACTCGGTAGATCGACATTCTGTGCTGCTAAAATACTTAACAGTTGCGGAAGAGAAATAAGATTTTTATATACTACTCTATTATCAAATGCTACTCGAATTTCTCGTTCCTGACCACCTGTTATTTTCACATCTGCAACACCCTGAATTTGCGAAAATCTATCCTTCAAAGTTGTGGAAGCTAAATGATAGAGTGTTCTCGGATCCGCATCTCCGCTAAGGACGATATCCATAATTGGAAATGCATTAATATCTATTTTCTGAATAATAGGTTTTTTAGCGTCGGCAGGCAGTTCATTCAAAATCTGGTCAACTTTATCTTTTACCTCTTGATTTGCAACATCAACATTTTTTGAAAGCTTAAATTCTATTAAAGTTATCGCTGCACCGTCCAGGTTATACGATTCAATTTTTTTTATTTGGCTAATTGTAGAAACCGCATCTTCGACTTTCTTTGTAATTAACGTTTCAGTCTCTTTGGGCCCGGCACCGGGATAAATAGTTGTAACCGTTACATAAGGTATTTCAACTTCCGGCATGTTATTAAGGTTCAGCTTATTAAAAGCCAGTCCGCCAAAAATAATGAACACCAATAAAATTACAGTAGTAAGTACCGGACGGTTTACAGAAAGTTTTGCTAAGAACATGATTCCTCCTCTACTTTACCACATTAATTTTTATTCCGTCAGTTAATCTTGCATTGCCTTTTACAATCAAGGAGTCTCCGGCTTTTAATCCCGAGTTTACTTCGTAGTTAATGCCGCTTTCATTAGCAATTGTTACAAACTGTATCTTGGCTTTACCATCTTTGGCGATATAAACATACGGTTTGGAATTATTCATTTTAACTAAATTACGCGGAATAACAATTGCATTATCCTTTTTGAAGGTAAATATTTTTACATCTGCCGTTGTTCCTGCAAATATTTGATGTTTGCTATTGTCAAAAATAATATCCGCATAAAAAGCCTGTTTCATGGGGTCCACACTTAACGACAATTCCGAAACTTTCCCGGTGAATATTTTACCCTCAACCGTAGCCAATGCCGTCATTCCCTTTTTTATCTGCATTCTTTCCTTTTCTGAAAGCCAAATTCTAATTTTCATTTTACTAATATTAGCTATTGTAAATAAAGGAGATTTCTTTTTAACGTTATCGCCTTCATTAGCCAAAATTTGTGTAACTACTCCATTGTAAGGAGCGTCCAGATGTAGAGTCTGTTTTAGAGTTTCGTAATTTCTTTTATCAACAAAATACTTTGTTTCAACACCGTCGAACTGAGCCTGAGCAATTTCTCCTTTTTCAAGCAGTGCTTTCATCCTATTAAAATTCTTCTCTGAATTTACATAAGCTGCTTTTGCCTGTTGAATTTGGGATGCAGGCGCATCTTCGGGGAACATAATTATAACTTGATCTTTTTGTACTCTATCACCCGGTTTTACAAGAATTCTATCGACCCTTCCTCCTATCATTGCACCGATAGTAGTTTCTTTTATTCCTTTGAATTTACCATAGAAGGAAAAATACTTTTCAAATTTTTGTGGAACAACTTTACGAACAACAACAGGAATTCCATTTTCTTTTTGAATCTGTTCCATGCTCTCGGATTTTTTCTCTCCGTTGCTTGAGCAGCTTATTAAAATTATTATAGCGAATAAGTTAAGAAGCACTATTTGCAGTAACTTAAACTTAGATGTTTTCATAATTTTCCCTTGTTTTATATTTAAATATTTTAGTTATCTAGATAATCTTTGTATTCATCAAAATATTTTTGATCTACCGCTCCAAGCAAATTATCCAACTCGGCTTTAGCAATTAAATAATCGTGAACTGCATTAGCACTATTTACTCTTGCTTGGCTTAAAGAAACATTAGCATCTTTTACTTCAAGCTCGCTGCCCGTTCCTTGTTTGTATCTGTCTTCCGCTATTTGATAAGCTCTTTCGGCAAGTTTGATGTTATTGTTCATCGCTTCTATCTGTGCTTGTACTCTTTTCAAATCATTTAACTTTGCCTTTATTTGAGAAACAGTTGCATCTCTTAGAGTTGCTATTTGCTCTTTGGTTTGTAAACCAGTTATTTCATCTTGCTGAACTTTTCTTAAGGTTCTACCGCCCTGAAAAAGGTTTATTGAAAAACTTAAACCAATAGTAGAAGAATTGTAGTTACTAAAATTCCAGTTTTCGGAATTACCCGCAAATGAATACGCTCCGAACGCTGCTAATGTGGGCCAATATCCGCCTCTGTCAATTGCTGCAAATTCATCGTCTAGCTGATTTTTTATTTTTAGAGTATTTAAATCGAAATTGGATTTAACTGCTCTATTTATAATTTCTTCTTCACCGGGAAGGATTTTTTTACTATACTTTAAATCACCTGTTAGTTTAATTTCTGTAGCCTGATCAACACCTAACAAAATCTTCAATCCGTTTTTTGCATTTTTATAAATGTTTTCCATTTTTAACAAAACCGGACGAATATTTTCCACCTGAACTTCAGCCTGCATTTCATTAAAGTCGGATACAAGTCCCTGTTCTTTCATTGCTTTAATATTTCTTAAATGCTCTTTTGCATTTACATAACGCTCTTCAGAGATTTTAAGCAAATCTTTTGAAAGAAGAGCTCCGTAATAAGCTTTTTTAACATTCAGAACAGTTTTTGAAATTTCACTTTTTAATTGCTCTTTTGAAAGATTCAGATAAATTTCAGATGCACCAATACCTCTAAATACAGCGGAGTTAAATAGAATTTGAGTTATTTTTAGATCTGCTGAATAGTTATTCCTCTGAGCGAAAGTTTGAAGGACATTTTGAATCGGTAGAAATTTTGATTTGTCTTCCGGCAAAATACCTTCATTAAAAAGGATACCATATGTACTGTTTGTGAGTAGTGCTTTAAAATCCGGGAATGATATTTTAGGTTTAGTTAAAAACCTTGAGAAATTCGCGCTCAAGTCAACTGACGGCAAAGCATAACCAAAAGCTTCCGACACTGCTTTTTCTGATTTCTCAACATTCAGTTTTGCTATTTGAATTTGTCTGTTACTTTTTAGCGCAGTTTGTATAGCATCTTCTAACGTTATTACTTTTGTCTGTCCAAGAATTGTGGAAGCAAGTAATAAAAAGAAAAATACATACGATTTAAGAATTTTCTTCAGTAAATGCATAGTTATTTATCCTGTGTTTTTATTCCTTCAATTAAAATTTTTATTATCCTTAAAATAGATTTGGAAATCGGATCAAAATTAATTTCATGAACAAATTCGGCATTCGAAATGATATAATTATTATTAACTATCGATTCAACTGTCATTTTAATATCATCAGCCAATTGTTTAGAATTTATTTTTCCAAATTCGCCGTTTTTAATCCCTTCGTCCAAAACTCGGCGCAATATGTTGCATTCGCTATTATCAAAATCAGCCCTGAAATTATTAATTATCTTTACAATTTCCAGATAAGACTTTATTTTTATAGTAAATTTTACGGATCGATCCCTGATAAACGAGATAAAATTTTTAACTATCTCGATAGTTTTTTCTTCCGCAGATATTTTTTTTGAAAGGATTATGTTCTGCTGTTCAAGATGCAACTGCATTTCACTTTCAATTATTTCTTTGAATAATGCATCTTTGCTTTCAAAGTAATAATAAAGTGAATTTTTCTTCATTCCCATTACCCCGGCAATATCTTCAAGCGTTGTTTTATAATAGCCGTACGCCGCAAACATTTTTATGCCGGCATTTTTAATTTCTTCCTTTTTCTGCTGAAATTTATCCATTTTATTTTTCTACTTTTCGAACTTTCGATAATAATGTTCGAAACATAAATAATTTTTATGAAAATGCAAAATGTTTTTTTTAAAAATATTCTAAATGTGATTTGATTCTCGGGTTTTCATATAATACATGTTTGTGTTTTTGCCATGGGCATCATTTTGTGGTTACAATATCAATATCTATTTGTTCAATAGATTCCGGTCTTACACAAAAAAGTGAACCTGGCATGATAGACAATAAGTTCTCTTTTCCAAAAACCATTTTGTGTTTAGTATAGTAATCTTAGAAATAGCGAAAGAGGACTTTCTCTTTACAGAACAACCTAAGAATAATGTTATAAATAATTATTATAAATCTTTAATTTTGTTATGTTAACGTTGAAAATTAATTATAAGAAAACATATATAGCTGAAATCGAATTATAAACTTTATCAAAAATTTTACAATTATATGAAATGAAAAAAATATTGGCTTTTGCAGTTCTAAAATTATTAGGTTGGACAACCGTAAATAAATGGCCTAAGGAGAAAAAGTATCTGATAATTGCAGCTCCCCATACCAGTAATTGGGATTTCTTCTACTTCATTTTATTTGCTTGGACAACTAATCTAAGAATTCATTGGATTGCAAAACATACTTTATTTAAAGGTCCCTTTGCCAAAATATTTAGATGGATGGGAGGAATACCTATTAACCGACAAATCCGTAGCAATTCAATTGAACAAATTGTAGATGAGTTTAATAAACATGAGAATTATATAGTTACAATTGCTCCCGAAGGTACGCGTTCCAAAGCTAAACATTGGAAAACCGGTTTTTACCACATTGCGCGGCAAGCAAAAGTACCAATAGCATTGGGTTTTATTAACTATAACCAAAAAGTAGTTGGAGTAGCAGATACATTCGTTCCCTCCGGCAGCCTTAAGGATGATATGGAAAAGATCAAAATGTTTTATAAAGATAAGGTCGGTAAACATCCTTCAAGACATTCGGACGTAAGATTAAAATAGCGAAATTAAACTTTAATTAGGTATTATTAAATTTATCAAAATATATAACTTTCGAGGATATTATTATGAATGAGAAATTATTAGTAATTATCAGCACTTCTGAAGTTGAGAAAGCCCGTACCGGATTATTATATACTATTAATGCAAAAAGGAATGAATGGATAAATGATATTAAATTAATCTTTTTCGGCCCTTCCGAAAAACTACTATTGGAGGATGAAATAATTCAGCAGTACGCTGAAGAGTTCATTTTAATGGAAGAAAAAGTAGTAGCTTGTAAATTTATAGCAACACAAGAAAAGACAGATGAAAAACTTACTGCACTTGGAATTGAAGTTGAGTATGTTGGTGAAATGATTTCCAACTATATCAAAGATGGTTACATCCCAATGGTTTGGTGAAAACTAATTCACGGTGGTTATTGTCATAACTAAATTGAAACTGTGTAACCAGAGCATCTATGAACAGGGCAGAAAAAAATTTTAAACTTCATGGATCAAAAACCGCTGTTTTAACCGGTTTTCATATTCTTCCGAAATATTTGATTTCTCTTTTTCTAAAAGTTCCAGATATAATATTTATTATTATTTTAATATCTTTTACTATAGCTAAAACAGTTGTAAATTTTAGTACTGTTTTTACCATAAAGCAAAAATAAATATGTATTATTCATAAGTGTGAATTCGCCTTTTGTAGGGATCACACTGGCAAAAAGTCAAACTTAGTTGAAATTATTTCAGAGAGACACCCCATAGATTAAG
>CBEVZC010000108.1:0-10196 GCA_965554225.1 uncultured bacterium
ATTTATTTTATTTAGTTATTACATTAAACATTTTAGTTATTAAATAATGTCTAAAATATAGATAATCTGCGAAATTCATAAGTACGTTGGATTATTTGACTTAACTAATGCTTTTAACTATATTTGCGGACTGTAATTTTTTCAATTTGAATTAGAAAAATTATTTAAATGGAAGATTATCCTAGAATTTTCTCAGGAAGTTCTAATCCGGGTTTAACCCAAAAAATTGTTGACCATTTGGGTCTGCCGTTAGGTTCAATAGACCATCAACATTTCAGCGATGGAGAAATCTGGATTAAATTCAAAGAGAATATTCGAGGTGGTGATGTATTTATTGTTCAATCTACACAACCACCGGCCGATAATTTGATGGAGCTATTAATAATGCTCGATGCTGCCAAAAGATCTTCTGCAAGAAGAGTAACAGCAGTAATTCCATATTTTGGATATGCACGACAAGATAGAAAAGATCAACCGAGAGTTGCAATTTCGGCGAAATTAGTTGCAAATTTGATAACCGTTGCCGGAGCTGACAGAGTAATTGCAATGGATCTGCATGCCGCGCAAATTCAAGGATTCTTTGATATTCCGTCCGACCATTTATACGCATCACCCATATTTACTAGTTTGTGGGATGATAAAAAGGATAATTTAGTGGTTGTTTCTCCCGACATAGGAGGGATTAAACTTGCTCGATCTTATTCAAAACGAATTGGTGCAGGATTAGTTGTAATTGACAAGAGAAGACCGAAACCTAATGAAGCTAAAGTAATGCACATTATTGGCGAAGTAAAAGGTAAGGACGTTTTAATTGTTGATGATATTATTGATACAGGCGGAACTTTCCTTTCGGCAATTGAGGCACTAAAAGCCGAAGGAGCTAAAAAGATTTACGGTGCAGTAACACATCCTCTTTTATCGGGAAACGCACTTGAGAGAATTGAAAATTCTGCTATCGAAAAACTCTATGTTACCGATAGCATACCTATTGATTCAAAAATTGAATCAAATAAAATTGTTGTTCGAACTGCCTCTAAGCTGTTGGCAGAAGCAATTGTACGAACTCATGATAACGAATCAATTAGTTCATTGTTTGAAATTGATAAAAGTTAAGAATATATAATTATTGGAGAAAAGTAAAAAAATGGCAGAGATTAAATTAGAAACACAATCAAGGGAAATTTCTACTAAGGGAACAATTAACAAGAAAAGAAGAGAAGGTTTTGTGCCTGGCATCTATTATTCGAAAGGTTCGGAACCAATACATTTTTTTGTGCCGGAAATTAGCTTAAACCCTATAGTATACACTAAGGAAATGAATATTGTTAATTTGGTAGTCGACGGGAAAAGTAATCATAGAGGGATTGTTAAAGAAATACAATTTGATCCCTTAACTGACCATATTATTCATATTGATCTGCAAGGCATAACAGTCGGGGAAACAATTCAAATGCCCGTACCAATTTCAATTGTCGGTCAAGCTACCGGGGTTAGAGAAGGCGGCAGACTCCAGCAATCCTTACATAAAGTTGATGTAGAATGTTTACCAAAAGATATTCCTCAAAATATTGAAATAGATATATCCGAATTAAATATTGGAGATGTTATTTTAGTTAAAGATATTTCAATGGAAAATATCAAAATACTAAATTCTGAAGATGCAATGATTATCTCGGTCGTAGCACCAAGAGCCGAAGAGGAAGTTACCGAGGAAGAAGCTGAAACTTTAGAAGCAGCTACCGAGCCGGAAGTTATTTCTAAAAGTAAATCAGAAGAAGAAGCCTAAAGATTAAATTTTGAGAGTTATACTTGGAATCGGGAATCCTGGTGACAAATACGCGAACACAAAGCATAATATTGGATTTATTATTCTTGAAAGGTTTGCTGTATCACATCAGTTACATTTTGAACCATCAAAATACGATTTTTATTACGCGGAAGGTGCTATTGGCACCTTTCCGTTTTTATTGGTCAAACCTACGACTTATGTAAATAATAGCGGTATTGCGGCTAAAGATGTAATAAGTCAAAACCAAATAGAAATAGAAGATTTTTTAGTGATTAGTGATGATATAAATTTGCAAAAGGGAGAAGTTAGAATTAGAAAAGCAGGTGGAGACGGCGGTCATAATGGTATATCTTCCATTATTTACCATTTAAGTAATGACCAATTTCCCAGAATAAGATTCGGGATAGGAAATGATTTTGAGGCGGGGGAAATGGTAAATTATGTTCTATCTGAATTTGATGAACAAGAATTAAAAGAGATTAAACCGAGTATTGAGTTTTCCACAGAATTAATTTACAATTTCATAGTTGGAGGTTCAAAACAAATGCTCGATTTTTTTAGCAAAAATAAATCACTTTACACTTTAAACCAAAACAAGGACAATCTATGAAAACTCTTATTTACATTATCCCCATTTTTGGAATAGCTGCTTTAATCTATTCATTTTTTAAAAATAAGTGGATTGACAAGCAAGAGAGTGGAAATGAAAAAATGGTTGAAATTTCTACTCATATTAGAGATGGAGCTAAAGCTTTTCTCGAATCAGAATACAAAGTTTTAGCTATTTTTGTTATTGCAGTAGCTCTCCTTTTAGGTTTTTCAAATTTTGGACGGGCTGATTCGTCTTGGATAATTGCCATCTCATTTATAGTAGGAGCATTATGTTCCGCTCTGGCAGGCTTTATGGGAATGATGGCTGCTACAAAGGCTAATGTTAAAACAACAAACGCCGCTAGGAAAGGTTTAGGACCGGCACTTCAAATTGCATTCTCAGGCGGATCTATTATGGGAATGAATGTAGTTGGACTTGGAATATTTGGATTAGGGACTTTGTTTTTAATTTACTTAAATCAAGATTGGGATTTAACTAAAGTAATAAATGTTTTATCCGGATTTTCATTGGGTGCATCTTCAATTGCATTGTTTGCGAGGGTCGGCGGTGGAATTTATACCAAGGCTGCTGATGTAGGAGCAGATTTAGCCGGCAAAGTATATGAGGGCATTCCTGAAGATGACCCTAGAAATCCTGCTACAATCGCAGATAATGTAGGCGATAATGTGGGTGACGTTGCCGGCATGGGCGCAGATTTATTCGAATCGTATGTTGGTGCAACAATTGGCGCAATGGTTCTTGGTGCGGTTTTTACAGAAGTCTTTCCTATGGGAGGAAAATTAGGCGCAGTCCTTTTACCAATAACGTTAGCAGGTGTAGGTATTTTACTTTCGATATTCGGAACATTCTTTGTTAAAGTTAAAGAAGGCGGTAAACCTCAGAAAGCACTGAATACAGGTGAATTTCTAACTGCCATTTTAATGATCATTGCATCTTATTTTATTATAAGAGCAATGCTTCCATCCGAGTGGACATTTGCAGGGTTTAACTATAGTGCAAATGGAGTCTTTTATGCTACAATCATTGGACTTGTAGCCGGTGTATTGATCGGTTTAATTACTGAATATTATACTGGAATAGATTACAAACCAGTTCACGAAATAGCTTCACAATCTGTTACCGGTGCTGCAACTAACATTATTGCCGGACTTAGTACAGGAATGATTTCTACCGCATTTCCAATTTTGATTATTGCAGCAGGTATAATAGGTGCGTATGAATTTGCTAATCTTTATGGTATTGCTATTGCTGCTGTTGGAATGCTTTCCACTACCGGTATTCAACTTGCAGTTGATGCGTATGGTCCTATTTCTGACAATGCAGGCGGTATAGCCGAGATGGCTGAATTACCACATGAAGTCAGAGAAAGAACAGATAAGTTAGATGCCGTAGGTAACACAACAGCTGCCATAGGAAAAGGTTTTGCAATAGGTTCGGCGGCCTTAACCGCTTTAGCATTATTTACCGCTTATATGCATCAGGCACAAATCAAAACAGTAGATATTTCCAAACCAATAATTATGGGCGGTTTATTCATTGGTGCAATGCTGCCGTTTTTATTCTCGGCCATAGCAATGAAAGCTGTTGGCAAAGCCGCTAAAGAAATGATTATAGAAGTTGGACGACAATTCAAAGAGATTGTAGGTTTGAGGGAAGGGAAAGCTACAGCTGATTATAAAAAATGTGTACAAATATCAACTGACGCAGCAATAAAATCAATGGTTGTTCCTGGTGTCGTTGCTGTATTAATACCGGTTATAGTTGGATTTTTTAGTAAAGAAATGCTGGCCGGGCTTCTTGTCGGCTTAACTGCAAGCGGAGTTTTAATGGCAATTTTTCAAGCTAACGCCGGTGGTGCTTGGGACAACGCTAAAAAATTGATTGAAAGCGGCGTTGAGATTGAAGGTGTTAAATATACTAAAGGCTCTGATGCTCATACGGCATCTATTGAAGGCGATACTGTTGGTGATCCATTTAAAGATACATCAGGACCATCACTTAATATTTTAATTAAACTTATGGCTGTAGTCTCTTTTGTTATTGCACCATTAATAAGATAAAGGTATATTTGCAAGATAAATTTTTATAACCCTGCTTCTTGATTAATCACGAGGCCAAAAGTCCAAAGGGAGGTTTCTTTATGAAAAAGACCAACTACGAGGGTGTGGTAATAATAAATGCTACACTCGAAGATGTACAAATTGAAGAAATAGTAAAAAATATTCAAGAGTTTATTAAAGATAATGGCGGCGAAATTTCTGCTCTTGAAAAATGGGGAAGGAAAAGACTAGCCTACCCTATCAAAAAGGCTAAAAGCGGTTTTTATCTTATTTATCGTTTTGTTGCCCCTCCGGATCTAATTTATAAACTCGAAAGAACTTTTAGATTAGACGAAAACATTTTCCGTTACTTAACAATTAAACTTGATAAAAAAGCTTTAGAACATTTAAAAAAGAAAGAGCAACAAGAAGCTCAGGCAAAACAAGTAATTTCAGAAGAAGCAAAAGTTGATGAAACTGCAAAATAATAGTTAGATTTTATTTTAATATAAGGATGCATGGAGGTAAGTAATGGCTGATTTGAAAATGCCCGAATTAAATAGTATTATAATTGCTGGAAACTTAACTAAAGATCCGGTATTTCGTGAAACAACTAATAAAACTCCCGTTGTTAATTTTCACGTTGCTGCCAACAGAAGATACAAAGACAGCCAAAGTCTTTGGCAGGAAGATGTATGTTATGTTGGAGTAGTTGCATGGAATAAACTTGCTGAAAGCTGCAAAGATCGGCTTAAAAAAGGAAATGCTGTTTTAGTTGACGGAGAATTACAAAGCCGTACTTTCAAAACAGAAGACGGACGAAATAGAACAATTGTTGAAATTAAAGCTAAAAGAATTCAATTTCTTAACAAATTAAACAGAAATACCTCTTCCGAAAACATAAAAACTCAAGAATCAACAGATAAAGATAAAACTACAAATAATTCAAAAAGCGATTACGAAAATAATTCTTTTGATAAGTTTTTAAATGACGAAGAGTCCGATTTATTAAAAGGAAATTAATTAAAGAGGTAATAAATGAAAAATAAAAAAGTTAAAAGAGTAATCAATGAATATATTGATTATAAAGATGCTAAAAAATTACAAAAATTTATATCTGATCAAGGTAAAATAATTCCGCGCAGAATTACGGGCTTAAGTGCAAAACAACACAGAGAACTTGTTCGTGCCATTAAAAGAGCTAGACAAATTGCTTTGATGCCATTTGTTGCAGAAGCCGTTAAGTAGAAGGAGTATAAATATGAAAGTAATATTAAGAAAAAATTATACTAACTTAGGAAAAGTTGGTGATCTTGTAGATGTTAAAGATGGTTTTGCACGAAACTATTTATTACCCAAACAAATAGCATACGCTGCTACAAAAGGTAATATAAGCGCTCTTGAAGAAGAGAAAAAGCAAATAGCCAAGGCAGAAGCTAAACATTTAGAAAAAGCAAAAAATATGGCTGCCGAACTTCAGAAACTGTCCATAACAATACCTGTAAAAGTTGGTGAAGAAGACAAGGTCTTTGGTTCTGTTACTACTCAAATGATTGCCGACGCATTAAAGGAAAAGAATTACGATATTGATAAACGTAAAATTGTAATTAACGAGCCTATAAAATCGTTGGGAATATATGATGTGAATGTTAAACTTCACTCTGAAATAAATGCAGTAGTTAAAACTTGGGTTGTTCGAGAGTAGTTGAACATCTAAAATTCATTAAAAATAAAAACCGGCACAACGTCGGTTTTTATTTTTAAACACATTTTTCTTTCTGAAAATCTGACTGAAATAGCGATTTAATGTATAAGCCAGATAATTTTTTGATGGATTTTTTATCTATATCCATCTATATTAGTAATCTTGTTTTAAAATAATATAATTAGATAATCCTTAAATTAGAGTAAAAAATGAAAGAATTAAGATTTAGAATTATTGTTATAATAGCAGCTTTTGCATTAAGTCTTTACTTATTATATCCCACTTACAAAGACTATCAATTTAATACTAAGATAGAACAAACCCTCTATTCAATTAAAGATAGTATTCAACAAAAGGATCCATCTATTACTAAACTCCAACTTCAGCAAATTATTGATTTTAAAGAAGATAGCATTAGAGTCTCGGATCCTGCAATTCGTAAAGCTAGAGAAAAAAGAATAAAATTAGGACTTGATCTTCAAGGTGGTATGTATTTGGTTATGGAAGTTAATACGATTAAATTACTTGAAAAATTAGCTAAGGATCCCGATCAAACATTTAACGAACTCCTAAAGGAAACAGAAGTTGAATCGAAAACTTCGGACGAAGATGTTGTAGATATATTAGCAAATAAATTGAAAGAAAAGGAAATAAGGCTTAGCAGATATTTCGGTACAATCAGACAAGACGATAGCGATATAATTAGCGACTTAAAGAAGCAAGAAGATGATGCTGTAAGCAGAGCGATAGAAATTATAAGGAATAGAGTCGATCAATACGGTGTATCGGAACCGAGTATTCAAAAACAAGGTGCACGCAGGATAATTGTTGAGTTACCAGGTATAGCAAAGAAAGAAGAAGCAAAAAGTCTTTTGCAAGGAAGAGCGTTATTAGAATTTAAACTACTCAAGGATCCTAATTTTGCTTTCCCGATTATGAATAAAATTGACGAAATTTTAGCAAAGGAAAGCATTACCGATTCTACGGAGAAAAAATCCGATGAGGAATTGAAAGATTCATTACAGCAAGATCAACAATTATCTAAAGAAGAATTTGCAAAAAAGCATCCTTTCTTTTCAATTGCCCGGCTTATTTCACAGAACTCTGCAGATGCTCTTGTAAAAGAATCTGACAAGGCAAGGCTTTTAAACTACCTTGGCAGACCCGAGATTAAAAATATAATACCAGATAATGCTGAATTTTTATTTTCGGCTAAACCGAAAGTTGTTCAAGATGGAATTAAATATTATAAACTTTACTTGGTCAACAAAAGACCTGAACTAACCGGTGGAGTTATAGTAGACGCGCGCTCAACAATTGACCCTCAAACCTCCAGTCCAATGGTTACGATGACAATGAATGGTGAAGGAGCACGAGAATGGGCTAGAATTACCGGAGCCAACATAGGTAAAAGATGTGCAATTGTTCTGGATAATGTTGTTTATACCGCCCCGGTCATTCAAGGTAAAATTCCAAGCGGTCAATCCCAAATTACAGGAATGGGAGATCTTGAAGAAGCTAAACTTGTTTCAATTGTTCTAAAAGCCGGTGCACTTCCAGCACCTATAGATATTATAGAAGAAAGAACAGTTGGACCCTCTTTAGGACAAGATTCAATTTCGCAAGGTTTTACTTCCGCAATCATCGGCTTTTTATTAGTCGCATTATTTATGCTGTTATATTATAAATTATCAGGTACGTTTGCAGATCTTGCCCTGCTTTGTACAATGGTTTTTATTATGGGTGTTCTCGCAGCATTTAATGCAACTTTAACCCTTCCGGGCATTGCAGGTATTATTTTAACAATAGGTATGGCCGTTGATGCTAATGTAATTATCTTCGAAAGAATCAGAGAAGAATTAGCAACTGGTAAAACTGTTAAAGCTGCCGTAGACAGTGGTTTTGCAAATTCTTACTCAGCAATATTTGATGCAAACATTACAACATTCTTCACAGCAATAATTTTATACCAGTTTGGAAGCGGTCCTGTTCAAGGTTTTGCTCTTACACTTATGATTGGTATTATTGCTAGTTTGTTTAGTGCTTTAGTAATTACAAAAGTTCTCTACGAATATATGATTTACAAAAATAAAAAAGTCGATTTTGGATTTCGTAAAAGTATTTTCCGCAACCCAAATTACGATTTCTTAGGACATAGGAAAATAGCTTATGCAATTTCCGGAACCTTATTTGTGATTGGAATTCTTAGTATACTTATTCGCGGACTGAATTTGGGAATTGATTTCAAAGGCGGATCCGATATAGCACTGGAATTTCAAAAACCTATTACGATTTCCCAAATGAGAAACCAACTTAATAATATTGGAATAGGGAATGTTGAAGTAAAAACTTTCGGTAACGATCAAGGTTTGCTTGTAAGAACAGAATTACAAGAATTGCCGCATGACTTAGTCCCTAAGGTGCTGAAATCAATAGAGCAGGTTATTAATAAAGCGGAACCTGGCGTTAAAAAATCGATTATTGATTCAACATCCAACTCAATTGTTTACGAATTTAAGGATCCGGAAACAACAAACAATACTATTGCATACTTAACGGCTGAAGGCTTTCAAGCATCTAAAGTTGAACAGGGATCTGAAAATAAGAAGATGTTGATACGTGTAAGTGTTTCAAATTGGATTGAAGAAAATTTGCGTGCTACATATAAAGATAATCCGTTTAAGATGCTTAAAGAGGAAAAAGTTGGTCCCAAAATAGGTAAGGAATTAAAAACGGACGCTGTTATTGCTATTGTTCTTGCTCTTTTGGTAATTCTTATTTATTTGGGTTTCAGATTTAAATTTGCGTTTGCTAGCGGCGCCGTTCTAGCTTTGTTTCACGATGTTACGATAACACTAGGTTTGTTCTCTCTTTTATATGGGTTAGTTTCATTTCTTAATCTTGAAATATCAATTGACGTAGTTGCTGCGTTTTTAACCTTAGTAGGTTATTCTATTAACGATACCGTGATTGTATTCGACCGTGTAAGAGAAGATTTGAAAATTCATAAGACTGCACCACTAAAAGACAATATTAACGCTGCTATAAATAAAACTCTAAGTAGGACAATTGTAACGAGTTCAACAACCTTACTTGTTGTTGCTGTTGTACTTTTCTTTGGAGGTGAAGTTCTAAGAGGATTTTCATTTACTTTATTCTTTGGAATTATCATAGGAACATATTCATCCATATTCATTGCAAGTGCTTTCGTTTATGAATATGCTGTTAAAAAACAGGCTAAAATGAAGTTTTAGTTTATAGTTTGACTTTTAAGAAGCCAAGCATTTAATGTTTGGCTTTTTTCTTATCCAAGAACAATCCATCTTTTTTAATTCCTTAACTTGTGTTTCCATAAAGAATATATAGCTAAGATTGAATCAACGTAAATCTTTAATGGGTAATAGTAGAAAGGACGAATAATATTTGAGCGGTATAATATGTTAACAAAACTATTTCTTCGGAAAACATTAACTGTTTTTTAAATTTATTAATTGCTAAGACCGTATCTGAAATAACAAAGAGTATCCCGCCTGTTAGAACAAACAAGTTTAGTAAATTTGTTTGATCCAGATACCTGCTAATAGCAGTCCAAAGCATCAAAGATATTACAATAATATAAACAGCAACAGGAAGGATATTTGAACCTAAACTATTTTTCAAATATAGAAACATTAAAACCGAATAAATAAGAACTATCGACAAAATAAAATAATTATATTGATGAACATTCATAGTAAAAGCATAGATGTAAAAAACATGAGCAACAAGAAATGCAAACAAGCCATACTTAAAATACTTTTTTGACAGCATCAAAAAAATATCTCCTACTAAAGAAAATATAAGTCCAAATAATATCCAAAAGGCGTATTGAGCATGTCCGTTCCAAGTGAATAATAAAAGAAAAATAATTAAAAGCATTGTAAGAGGTTTAAAAATCATAAACAGCAACTTATTTAATACATGCTTAGACCAAATAACAATAATTGCAGATAGAATAATTAGTCGTTCCTTATGAACAAGTAAATCCGAGATAAAGATAGTCATTAATGA
>CBEVZC010000109.1:0-10130 GCA_965554225.1 uncultured bacterium
TGTTTGATTATTGGACAATGGATGGCGATACGGTTTCCTTTAATCCTCAGTATTCTTTTCAAGTCCAAAGAAATAATGATTTAACAGCACATTTTTCAGCGCTTACAAGTATAAATAATACAGATTTTACAGATGTGGTACCTAATGAATTTTATCTTTTAATGGTACAAATATTGCGAGTGGTATATATTTTTATACTATTCTAACAAATACTGAAAAAAACGATAAATTTTTTGTAAAAAGTCGCAAAATGATACTATTAAAATAATCTTTGACAGTATTAAATGAAATATAAAATAATAAGTTTGTTTATTGTAATTTTTGTGCCTCTACAGTTAAATGCGCAAAATCTCCATGAAAATTCTTCTAATCCGTTTAGAGACTTAGTAGTGTTTACACTTAATACCGGATCGACGTTTGGTATTACGGATTATAATAAGACTAAATTAGGATTTCTTATACTTGGTAATGTTGATTATTTCTTCCCAAGCACGACAAAAGTTATTTGGAGTGTTGGACTAAAAGGCGGAATAAATGAAGTAAAAGGAGTAGATAATTATTTGGGCTTTCCCACAAACTTCGATTCTAAATTTTCAACTGTCGGCGCTGTTTTTAAGTTTAGTTATTTATTAAAAGAATCTTATCTTCCTTATATATCGACGGGAATTTCAAATTATTGGTTTAATTTCAATCCTCCCGGCGTAAAAAGTTCGGTCGTTGATGCAACTGCAGGAGATAATACTACTTCTATTGTTTTTGATATCGAATCCGGGTTGAAAATTCAACTCTCGGAATTTATTGGTCTTAATGTTGGCGCCGGAGTTCATTTTATTCAAAGTGATAATTTAGATGCGGTGATATTTGGTAATCATAACGATTATTTCGTTTCCGGCAATATCGGGTTTTCAATTTCTTTGGTCCGAAGAAAAGATTCGGACGGAGATGGAATTCTGGATGTTTATGATATGTGTCCGGAAGAAGCTGAAGATTTTGATGGTTATCAGGATGATGATGGTTGTCCTGATTACGATAATGATCGCGATGGAATCCCGGATTCAGTAGATAATTGTCCTTACACACAGGAAGATTTTGACGGTTTTGAGGATTCCGACGGATGTCCTGAACTGGATAACGATGGTGACGGTATATTAGATAAAAATGATATGTGTCCGGAAGAAGCTGAAGATTTTGATGGTTATCAGGATGATGATGGTTGTCCTGATTACGATAATGATAAGGACGGAATACCCGATTCGCTTGATAAATGTCCTAATTTACCTGAAAACTATAATGGTTATCAAGATTCGGATGGTTGTCCGGATATAAAACCATACAGCAAATCGCGAAAATCAAAAAGTAAGAAAAATTCATTGGCAAACTTACCTCGAATGTTTCGCTTACACAGCGGAAATACTTTTGAGGGAGAAACGGGTATAATTAGGTCTATTGCATATCCAAGTCTTGATAAATTAGTTAATACCATTAAAAAATATCCGAATACAAAATGGAGAATTGAAGGTCATGTAGATAGACGTGCCAGTAAATTAGAGGCAAGAATAATTTCAAAAAGACAAGCTGTTGCAGTAATGGACTATTTGATAAGTAGAGGAATTTCACCGAACAATTTAGAGGTGATAGGAATGGGCGATTCCGTACCTGTTTCTTCAAACAATACTGCGTATGGGAGATTAAAAAACAGAAGGATAGAAATAATTAGGGTGAAATAAAGACATATTATGAGAAAACTTAGGTTAATAAATCTGCTGTTTTTGGGTCTTATATTATTAACGTCTTGTGTTGATAAATATATGTTGCCTGAGCCGATAATTGAGAAAAACGGTAAAATTTTTCTTGATTCTGATCCTCAAAATGCCAAAATCTTCTTACTGGGTGTAGATACAAAGAAAACTACACCGGATAGTATTACGGGGCTGGAATCAGGAGAATATGAAGTGATGTTAAAACATATAGATTATGAGGATACTATTTTTACATTGTCAGTTTTTAGTGGAAAAATAACACAAAAGAAAATAGATCTGCAGAAAATAAAGTATTCCGGTTTAATTGCCATAACTTCGGAACCGTCAAACGCAGAAATTTTTGTATCTGATACTTCTACCGGTAAATTTACACCGGACAGTCTAACTAATCTTGATCCGGGGAATTATTTTATAACCTTGAAATTGGAAAATTATAAAGATACCTCTTTTAGTGTTTCACTTAATAAAAATGAAAAAACTTCCTTGAATTTTGTTTTAACAAAAGAGAACAATTTCGGAAACTTATTTATTGATAGCGAACCTCAAGGTGCTTCAATTGCGATTGATAGCGAATTATTAGATTTGAATACACCTGATACACTAAAAAATTTATTGAGAGGTGACTATGATATAACTCTTTCACTCGAAGGCTATTACGATTCTACATTTAGTGTACATATATTTAAACAGCAGACCATTGATAAATTTATCAGGTTGAAGCAATTGCCGCCAAGTGGGAATATTTTTGTCCAGTCTGATCCCGAAAATGCTGAAATATTATTAAATGGATTGAGCACAGGAAAATTTACACCGGATACTCTTAAATTTATTCCTATTGGATTTAACGAAATCACTTTAGTTCTCAATAACTTCGCTGATACTGTTCTTGCGGTAAATGTTGAGCAAGATCAAACAGTAGATGTTTCGGCGGTTATGAGAGATATCACTCCTCCGGTTACCTCAACTTTGGATTATGATGTTAATACATCTAATCAAATCTTTTTTAATGTGACATTTAACCAAGATATACGATTTGAAAAAGTGGAAGTGCAGAAACCGGGTGAAAGTAATTTTTCCACCTTAAATTATAATAATCAACTTATTACTGCGGGAACTCCGATTCAAATAGCTTTCCCGGAAAAAATTAATGGTATTTGGTTATTTAATTTTTATGGTTCTAAGGTTGATGGTAGAGGAGATAGCTTTTTAATTAGGGAATCTATTAAAGTCGAATAGGGTAAAGGAATTATTCAGCCAATAAATAAATATTGGCTGAATAAAAAATAATTTATTTACTGATGATTATAGGATCTGCAACTTTTAAAACTTCATTAATAGCTTGTTTAATTGACTCTTTTGGTAAAGCTCCAACAGCCATTTGAGGCTTATCGTCTTTTGGACAGAACAATATTGAAGGTATGCTTCTAATACCGAATGCTGCAGCTAATTCTTGTTGATCTTCAGTATCTATTTTATAGAAATTTACTTTTCCTTCATATTCAACTGATAATTCTTCCATAATCGGAGCAACCATTTTACAAGGCTGGCACCAATCGGCATAAAAATCTATTACGCAAGGAAGTTCTCCGGCAAATTTCCAATCTTTATTCTGTTCAAAATTAAATACCTTCTGAAGAAATGTTTCTTTAGTCAAATGTTCCATTGTTTTCCTTTTCTTGATTATGTTTTAAAATAATTTAACGATTAGATGCAATAACAATATATTGGTTTCAAATGAAAAATCAATATTTACCATTTTAATAAAAAAATAATTAAATAAAAAGGTTATAAACTGTAATATTACCTTTAACTCGTCAGTAATCTTTAATATATTTTGTTCTAATTCAAAATTAAAAAATAATTTTTCAAATTGAGGCTTTTTTAGATATAATGCTTAAAAACTTTTTATTGTCTCTACTATTTATCTATAGCTTTTCTGCAATTCATGCAAACTCGGATCACTACGTTATTAAGCAAATAAAAAATAGTAAAGGATTATCTCAAAGTTCAGTTTTATGTATGCTGCAAGACAGCGAAGGATATATGTGGTTTGGTACGTCAAACGGTCTTAATAAATATGACGGGTATAACTTTACGGTATTTTCTCACAATCCTCTGGACTCTACTTCTATTTCAGATAATGGAATAAATTCGCTATATGAAGATGAGAAGGGATCCATTTGGATCGGGACAACTAATGGCATACTTAATAAATTTGATAGGAAGAATGGTACTTTTACTAAATATAATATTGCTAACTTAAGCGACTGGTATAATATTGAAGATGAAAAGTTTTACGATTACCCAATTGTATTTTCAAGGAATAACAATAGTACAATTACTACAATTTGTCAAGATAACTCAAACAATTTATGGATAGGAACTTGGGGAAAAGGATTAGTAAAGTTTAATAAAGAGACGAAAAAGAAAAGTTATTTTTATCATTATTTGAATGACACAACCAGCTTAAGTTCCAATAAAATTGTTAAAATATTAAAAGACACCTACGGAAACTTATGGATAGGAACGTTTGGAGGGGGACTTAATAAATTAGAATCTAAATATACGGGCGGAAATGAAAATAAAAATCATCTAAAATTAAAATTTGTTCAATATTCACACAAACCTAATAATAATAATTCACTGAGTGATAATAGAGTTACTGCAATATTCGAAGATAAAGAACAAAACATTTGGATTGGGACATATAAGGGCGGAATTAATATTTTAAACTCTATTGATTATAACCGTTCTCCAAGCAAAGTAAGTTTTAAAAAGATAATGCATTCGGCAAAATCGTCTTCTTTGGTAAATAATCAAGTAATGGCGATAACGCAAGATAATAAAAACTATGTGTGGGCGGGGACTTTAGGCGGTGGTTTAGATAGAATTAATCCTGTGACATATGCTGTTGTTCACTTTCATAATAAAAATGAAAACTCATTGTCAGCTAATGATATTATTTCTTTATATAGTGATAAAGCCGGATTATTGTGGATAGGTTTGCTTTTAGGAAAGGGGATAAATGTACTTGAAAATAATGTTATTAAATTTGGACTATATCAAAAGACTTCGGATAATACAGGGCTGGACGATAATATAGTTTGGTCGGCGTACGAAGATAATTTAAATAATTTATGGGTAGGAACTTATAAAGGAGGATTAAATAAACTTGATAGATCAAAAAATAAATTTTACTATTTCAAAAATGATAAAACTAATTCGCATAGCATAAGTGATAATCATGTAAGATCAATTATAAAGGATAAATATAATACTCTTTGGATAGGAACATATAGCGGAGGATTAAATAGATTAAATTTAAGAGATAATAGATCTATTAGCTACAAAAATAATCCTTTAGATCTTAATTCTATCTCTGCTAATCAAGTTCAATGTTTATATATAGAATCCGATTCAATTTTATGGGTAGGAACTTTTGGCGGAGGATTAAATAGAACTATAATTTCACCTAAAATAAAGAAAGAAATAAAATTCGAAAGATTTCATCATGATCCTGGCAATCCTTTTAGCATAAGCGATAACAGAGTATATACTATTTATGTCGACGATAATAATACCATGTGGATTGGTACGCACGGTGGCGGACTTAATAGGTTTAATAGAATTGAAAAAAAATTTTATCACTTTAAGTCTGATAAAAAGGATACAAATTCGATTAGTGACAATAAAGTTTTGGTCGTTAAGTCTGATATTCATAATAATCTTTTGATTGGCACATATGGCGGAGGCTTGAATATTATGAATTTGGGAAATAGTACATTTAAAAGATTTACGGCAAAAGATGGATTAACAAGCGACGTTGTCTATGGCATTTTAGAAGATAAAGAACATAACTTATGGATGAGTACGGACAACGGATTGTTTAAGTATAATCAGATAAAGAAAAAATTTACTCATTTCGATATTCACGACGGTTTGCAAAGTACGGAATTTAGCGGGGGAGCATATTTTAAAGCTAAAGACGGTCAAATGTTCTTTGGCGGGATAAACGGGCTTAACTATTTTTATCCTGATAGTATACATGAGAATAATTTTATTCCACCGGTTGTTATTACTTCTATTGAGGTTCTCGGCAAGAAAATAAAAGGAGAAAAGGACTCATTAAAATTAAGGTACAATCAAAATTTTATTACTATACATTTTTCAGCACTTGATTACACAAATCCGGAAGATAATCTTTATGAATACAAATTAGAAGGCTTGGAAAACAGATGGCAAAAAGCTAATGCAAAGTATAGAATTGCAACTTATACCGACCTTGAACCCGGGGAATATATATTTAAAGTAAGAGGTTCTAATAATGATGGGTTGTGGAATCTTAAAGGCAAAACAATTAGTCTAATTATTTTGCCGCCATTCTGGCGTACTTGGTGGTTTATTTTGTTATCCTCTCTATTAGTTATAATTGTAATAACACTATTAATTAAATCAAGAATAAAACATTTATTGGCTATAGAAAAATTGAAAACAAAATTAGCTGCAGACTTGCATGATAACATCGGTGCCGGTTTAACGGAAATATCAATCCTAAGCGAACTTACATCAAATGATTTAAAAACAAACCACGAAAAAGCTTCGGAAAGGTTATCAATAATAAGCAATCATGCCCGCTCTCTTGTAGATGGAATGAGTGATATCGTTTGGGTTATTAATCCGGAAAGAGATTCTTTACATGATTTGCTGGCTAGACTAAAAGATAGTTATAATGATATCCTTACGGACAATGGAATTGTTTTTAAAATAGAGAATTTAGAAAAAATTAAAGATATTAGATTAGCGCTGGACTATAAACAGAACCTTTATCTAATTTTAAAAGAAGCCTTAAACAATGCTATAAAACATAGTGATTGTAAAAAAATTATCCTTGAGATAAATCTTAATGAAAGAAATTTAGAATTAGTTATTACGGATAATGGATCAGGATTTAATATGAATGAAATTAAAAGGGGGAATGGCTTGAAAAATTTGCGAAAGAGAGCAAATACTATTCATGGTTCAATTACGGTCGATTCTAAACTTGGGAAAGGAACGAAAATACATTTTGTTGGTAAAATTAGATTAAAGAATAAAAATATGTTTTTATAATTCCGGAAGGTAAACTATTGTGATAGATGTTATAATTGTTGAAGATAATGATATTATTAGAGAAGGTTTCTCTATGCTAATTAATGGAACCGAAGGATATTCATGTATTGGAACATATTCAAATTGCGAGGACTTTTTAGATGAACTGGATGACAAACCGGTTGATGTTGTTTTAATGGATATTGGTCTGCCTGGTATGAATGGAATTGAAGGTTTGAAAAAAGCTAAGGAAAAACGAAGCGACATAGATATTCTTATGCTTACTATTTATGAAGACAGCAACATGGTATTTGAAGCATTGTGTGCAGGTGCTTGCGGCTATTTGGTGAAAAAGACGCCGCCAAGTAAATTATTAGATGCTATAAAAGAAGTTTATAATGGCGGCTCGCCAATGAGTTCCCAAATTGCAAGAAAAGTTATTGGAGTTTTTCAACAGAATAAAAACTTTGCTTTCGGGAATGAGAAATTCGGTTTATCCGGTAGAGAATTAGAGGTTCTGAGTTTACTATCTACCGGGAATAATTACCAAGATATTGCGGACAAACTATTTATTAGTGTTGATACCGTGCGGCATCATATAAGGAATATATATAAAAAACTTCATGTTCATTCCCAATCTGAAGCTGTTGCAAAAGCTATACGAAAAGGCCTTATTTAAGCAAAACTACATATTTATGTTGAAAATGTAATCTATTTTGATAATCCCTTAAAAAAACCGCATATTCATGCTGTTGTAAAAAATTACTAATATGGTTATTTATTAATCAAGATTTACAAAAGTTTAGTTTTCAATTTTGAGTTAAGAGGATTTAATAAAACTAAAATCAATTATTAGTAAATGTACAACGGAGGCTGATATGTCTGAGGTTATTGCTGATCAACAAGTTTCAAACCCAATTCCCGAACTGATAAGTGATGAAATATTTGAAGTTTTAACTTCAAGGGGATTAATCCACGAACGTTCTGTAAGAGATTATTTAATTCGGAAAAAATTTAGAACATTACGTTCGGCAAAATTAAGTGCTGGAGATGCTATTGATACGCTTCGTGAAGAGTATCCATATCTCCAATTTGATACAATTAGAAAAATTGTATATCAACCTATTTAGATATAAAATAGAAATATTTGTGTAAAATAAGTAATAAATCGTTTTGGTTTATTATTCTGTATCGAATGAGATTTGAATCTTTTCAGATCATTTCAGAGTCAAGGTTTTTAGATGTTTTCGGGATTTCTAAAAATTGCAAGTGAAGATCTTTAGTTCAAAAATATTTTTCTTCTGCTTTTCTTGTCCCATTAAGTTTAGAGGCTGTTCAATCTGGAAACAGCCTCTTTTGTAATATTAACTTTCATCTTCTTCTTGATCTTCTTTGGGTAGTTCCGACGTTATAATTTCTACTTTTTTCGCCTTTTTCTTTCTGTAAATTACAAAGAATACTATCAAGGCAATTATTACTATAAGAACAATTAGAATATAGACCATTTTTGAAGTAGTCTTTCCTGCTTTAACTTCCCATTGATTTAATTTTTCTTCAATAACAGTTTTTTGATTTTGGCTGTAAAGATTGTCTTTTAGTAATATCGGAGACCACTTATTCGAAAATTCTTCTTCCCAAGCAGTTTGAAAATAGACAAAATCTTGATGATTCTGAATAGGTTTAATTTTAGAATTCTCATTTATATGCTTGTCAATATATTCTATTACATTTTGTTGAAAAGACGAGCCATCGTAAAAATCTCCAAGGTTTATGTTGAATCCTTTAAAGATGTCGTTTATTGATCTCCAATAAGTACTATCAATGGAATTAGCCCATTTATCAATAAGACTATCTACGGTTGATATCTGAGAAGACTCGGTACCATCATCTGAATAAATCGTGGCTAATCGTGGACCGAAATATTCCCATCGAAGTTTGAATTTGCTTTGTTCGTCTTTTATAGACTCCAAATCCTCCGGTTGGAAAACACCTGCTCTTAATAAATCAATATTATCCTTAAGAAGATTATCCATATTCTCGATTAAATTAGTATTTTTAATTTTTGTCGAAATCTCTTTCTTCTCGGCATCATTCATTGATTTAACTCTATACTCAGCTAAGAAAATATTGTCCATAACTTCCATTATTAAAGAATCTCGGGCTGTAATTCCAGTGCGCAATTTAGATACTAAAGCCGACAAAGAATCGATTGTTTTTGCATTCTTTGTCGGTAATCTGTTAAGACTTAAAATTTTAGACAATAAATGTCTGTTTTCCCTTTTTAAGTCCGCAATAGCACTTGATAAACTGTCTAATTCTCTTTCTAAATAATTTACGTTTGTTTTTAGGGTTGTTACATTTTTTTCTAATGTTTTAATTTTCGCTAGCTTTGCTCCTGTTGTATTTAATTTCTTTTCAAGAACTTCAAAAGAAGAATTAAAATTCTCGGGGTATAAAGCTTTGTCTAGTAATTTTTTACTTGGCAAAAACTCTTCTCTAAAATGTTCTATCTCAACTTTTATTGCATTTAATTCTTTTAAATTTTTGGCATACTCAATAGCAACTTCAAATGATTTCTGTTTTGATCTAAAATCTTGAGTAATTTTATAATCCGACTGACCGTTAATAATTGAAACTCCGGTTGAAATAAATAAAAACAAACAAATAAAATAAAACCTTAATCTGCTCACTATTTTTCTCCTTGTTTACCGTCTGCATTTAAATAAAATAGATGTTTTTCACCGTCCAAAAGTTCAATATTAGGCGATCTTTGATTGAATGCGGGTAATTCTATTCCAATTTCAGAAATAAAAATTTTGTTATACAGAACCATTGCTCCATTATTAATATTAAATACATAAATGTTTTTGAATCCGGGAGCAATCATGTAATAATAACCTTTAACTCCTCTAATGATCCTAACGGTTTCCATGCTCAATTCAGTTGAATCTTGTTTCTCGGCAAAAAATAATGGTTTTACGTTTACAGTAAAAGAAAATCGGTTTTCTTGAACTGTTCCAGTTGTATCTACGTTTAATACCGATTCCACTGGCCATGCGAAATCTGCCGGTTCTAATGTTACAGATGCACATCCGATAAGCGAGAGAGTAATAAAGAGAGATATTAGAAATCTCATTTTAGCTCCTTGATTTTATGTTTTAGATGCTATTAAAATATAAACAAAAATAAAAAAAAATCGAGAATAGAAAGGAATATTTATTTTCTTAGAAAGTTACATAATTATTTCATTTTTTCAATATATTATTTGATATACATCAAAAA
>CBEVZC010000110.1:0-10063 GCA_965554225.1 uncultured bacterium
CCGTTTTTACCGCCTCTAATAACTATACCCGAACCTCTATCCAAACTTCCCTTTGCAATTGTTACACCGTCGTTTGTCTTAATCTTCTTGGTCAAATACAAATGCGCAATGCCTGTCCAGCCGTTATTAAAGAACAGTCGGTTGGAAAAGTTACGGTAAATCATATAAATCATATCAACTTTTTTATCCGGCTTCCTTACAAAATATCCGTCTCTATCCTTGCTCCAGTTATCATATTTTGAATAATCAATTTTGTCATCTAACCGTTTTAGAATTTCATAATTTACTTCGGAAATGGATTTATAATGCTTCTGACTATAAAGCGGTCTGATTAATTTAGGATAAACATCGCCGGTCAAAAAGAATTTTCCGTTAGACATTTCATAATAATATTGAGAAATATTTTTAACCGGAAAATTTCTACTCGGTTCTTTATTCACAAAAGTCTTTGTCCAAGCGGGAAGACTTAGCGTATCATACGGCCAAGTTTTACTCTTAACTTTGCTGTCGCCATCGAATTGAACAAAAATAAATAAAGCTTTTAGTACACCTTCGGATGGAATATGAGTTTTATTTTTAACAATTATCTTTTTAGGAAAGCTGCTCAGAATGTTTTGCGCTTCCTCATGTTCGGTTTGCTTAACAGAACTGCATGATGCAATTAAAAGGAACAAACAAATATAAAACACTCTTTTAATTTTTAGTTTATCCAACTAGAGTTTTCCGATAATATGTTTTTGGGAAATAAAAACGCAGGTTTATCCTGATTGTTTCTTTTCCAATGTTTTAAATGCAAGCGCATACATTTGAATTTGCTTAAGCATAGAATTTAAACCGTTACTTCTTGTAGGTGATAAATGCTTTGCAATACCTATTTCATTTAAGAACTCCGGCGGTGAAGATAGGATTTCCGACGGGCAATGACCCGAATAAACTTTTAGCAGCATCGACGCCAGCCCTTTAACAATCATTGCATCGCTATCGGCTTGTAAATAAATTTTGCCGTTTTTAAATTCCGCATGCAACCACACCTGGGATTGACAACCGTTAATTTTGTATTTTTCTGTTCTGTATTCTTCCGGATAATCTTTTAATTGCTTACCCATATCAATAATAAGTTTGTACTTATCTTCCCAATCGTCTAACGATTCAAAATCTTCAACTAACTCTTTTTCGTTTTCTAATATTCCCATTTTTGTGTCTTTGTTTTTATAAAAATTATTTTTCATTGCTTACTAAATTAAATAATTCTATGTTGCAAAACTTATTTGTTTCGATCGTTATGTCTTTTTTTAAGACTTGAAAGTATATCTGAAAATTCAATCTCCTGGTCTGCCAACATAACGAGTAGGTGAAATAAAAGATCCGAAGTTTCATAAATAACTTCTTCCTTGTCTTTGTTCTTAGCCGCAATTACGGTCTCTACAGCTTCCTCACCTACTTTCTGAATTATTCTATCCGACCCTCTTTGAAATAATTTTGAAGTATATGAATTTTCCGGCATCTCAATTTTTCTTTGCTTTATAAGTTTAAACAAGTATTCCAAAAATAAAACGCTGTTTTCATTTACTTCGGCAAAGCAAGAATAAGATCCGGTATGACAAGTCGGTCCGTCCGGATTGGCATATATTAACAAAGTATCGTTATCACAATCGGTAATGATTGATACAACATTTAAATAATTATGTGATGTTTCTCCTTTAAGCCAAAGTCTGTTTTTTGTTCTGCTGAAAAACACAACTTTTTGTTTTTCTATCGTCTGTTCTATAGCTTCCTTATTCATAAATCCAAGCATTAAAACATTATTATTGGAAGCGTCTATAATAATAGCAGGAATAATGCCTGAAAGTTTTTCAAAATTGATTTTTTCTATTTTAATCATAGTCTCACATTAATTTTATTATGGAATAAGTAATTTTTCAAATCTGAAATTTCCAGTTCTTTGTAATGGAATAAACTTGCAGCCAGACAAGCATCAACATTAGCTTTTACAAATGCTTCTAAAAAGTGCTCTTTCTTACCGGCTCCTCCAGAAGCAATAATGGGAATTGTTAGTTCGTTTGATAAGTACTGAAGCAATTCAATATCATATCCCGATTTTGTACCGTCTTTGTTCATTGACGTTAAAAGTATCTCGCCGGCACCAAGTTCTTCAACCTTCTTGCACCAGGAAATTGTTTCTAATTCCGTTTCTTCATTTCCACCTTTAATAAAAACTTTGTGGAAATTCCCTGTTGTTTTTGAATCTATAGCAGCAACAATTGCCTGACTGCCAAAACTTTTTGATGCGTTAGAAATTAAATTTGGGCTTTTAACAATTGATGAATTTAGCGAAACTTTATCTGCTCCGGCGTTTAGTAATTTTTCAATATCTTCAATTCTAGAAATTCCTCCTCCAACCGTAAACGGAATTCTTATAACTTTTGAAACTTCCTCAACCAGTTTAATTAAAGTTTTCCTTTTTTCAAGAGTTGCGGTAATATCCAGAAAGACTAATTCATCGGCACCTTCTCTATAATATCTCTCTGCAAGTTCTATTGCAGAGCCGGCTTCTTTTAGATCAATAAAATTAGTACCTTTAACTACAATTCCGTTTTTTACATCCAAACAAGGAATAATTCTTTTACAAAGCAAGTTTTGCCAACTCCTCTAAATTGATTTTATTTTCGTATATAGCTTTACCGACCACAACTCCTCTAACCGGAAGTTTTTTAAATCTCATTATATCCTCTATACTGCTAACCCCGCCCGAGGCGGTTAATTTTATTTCAGGAAATTTTTCAATCGTCGTTTGATATAAACTAAAGTTTGGTCCTGTTAACATTCCGTCTACAGCAATATCTGTACACAGGAAATTCTCAATCCCAAGCTCCCTGCAATATTCAATATGATCAAACAGATGTACATTTGAATTTTCCGTCCAGCCTTTTATTCTAATTTTAAAATCTAAAACATCTGCTGCAATTATAATTTTACTTGGAACAACATCTTCGAGAATTGATTCAAACTCTTCCTTATTTGATATGGACAGCGAACCGATAATAATTCCGTCTATACCAATATTATCAAATGTTACAACATCTTTTTTCGATCTAATACCGCCGCCAAATTCTACTTTAAGATTTGTTTGAGTTTTTATTTTTTCAATTACTTTAGTCGTAGTTATTTTCCCATCTTTAGAACCGGAAAGGTCAACAATATGAACCCATTCAAAGCCCAAATCGTTATAAACTTTTGCGAATTCTAAAGGCGTTTCGTTATAACTGACTTTGGATTCATATTTCCCTTTGGAAAGTCTGACAACTTCTCCATTCATAATATCTATAGCAGGTATAATTAACATAGTTCTATAAAGTTCATCAAAATTTGAAGTCCTGCTTTTCCGGATTTTTCCGGATGAAATTGGACCCCGTAAAAATTATTTCTATTAATTGCCGCACTAAAAAACACATCATAGTTCGTTGAAGCAATAGTGTACTCGGTAATTGGTAAATAGTAAGAATTAGCAAAGTAAAAATATTCACCGCTTTCAACTCTAGTAAAAAGTTTATTCCGGTAATTGAACTTAACTTTATTCCATCCCATGTGCGGAACTTTTACTTTCGATTTATCAAATTGTTTAACTATTGACTGAACAATATCCAAACATTTTGTATTTCTTTCTTCGGAAAATGTAGCTAACAATTGCATTCCCAGACAAATACCTAGCAGCGGTTGAGAAGTTGATTTTATTACTTCAGCAATATTTTTGTCGATTAGTCTATTCATTGCAGAAGCTGCTTCCCCAACTCCCGGGAAAATTATTTTATCGGCAGAATTAATTTCTTCTACTTTATTTGTTATGATATATTCGGTTTGAAGATCATCAAGTGCGTTAGCGACCGATTTTAAATTTCCGGCTCCATAATCTATTAATGCAATCATAAAATTCCTTTAGTTGATGGAATTCTCCCATTGTTACGTTCATCCAGTCTGCAGGCTTCGTTCAATGCTTTTGCAAAGGATTTAAATATCGCTTCAATTTTATGATGGTCATTTTTACCTTTTACTTTTATGTATAAATTTGCTTTAAGTCCGCCTGCCAAACCTCTGAAGAATTCTTTTACTAATTCTGTTGGAAACTCACCGACTTTCTCTCTATTGAATTTGGCTCTGAAATTAAGATAATATCTACCGCCCAAATCAACTACGCAAAGTGCAATCGATTCATCCATAGGAACATAAAAACCATAGCGCTGAATCCCTTTTTTATCTCCGAGAGCTTTAAGTAAAACTTCGCCCAATGTAATTCCCACATCTTCAACGGTATGATGTTCATCTACATAAAGATCACCGTCGACTTTAATATCTAAATCCATATTTGCATGCTTAGCAATTTGCTCCAGCATATGATCAAAAAAGCCGATCCCGGTGTTAATATCTGATTCACCGGTTCCATCAAGATTGGCAGATATTTTTATTTTAGTTTCCTTTGTTTCCCTTGCTGCGTTAGCTTTTCTCGGTTTAATTACTTCATTCATATTACTTTTTTCAATTTTTTAATAAAATTATTATTTTCTTTTTTTGTACTAATTGAAACACGTAAACAATCTTCTAATCCAGGTTGATCACTTCTATCTCTAATTATAATTCCTTCCGAAGCCAACTTTACATAAACGCTTGTTGCACCCTTAACTTTAAACAAAATAAAATTGGCATCTGAAGAAAAAACTCTTTGAACTTGCTTAATTTCTTTCAGCTGTTTTACCAATTTATCTTTTTCCAGATTTAATTTTCTCACAAAATTATTTTTCTGTTTTACTTTTGACAATGCTTCTAAAATAGCGCTTGCCGTTAACTTATTCAGATTATAAGGCGCTTTAATTTTGAACAATAGGTCTGTTATAAATTTATCTGCAATTGAATATCCGGCACGTATTCCGGCAAGTCCCCAAGCTTTCGAAAAGGTTCTTATTATAACCAAGTTTTTGTGATTTTCAAGTTCATTTATAAACGAATGATCTTCACTAAAGTCAATATAGGCTTCATCAATTACAACTATGCCGTTAAAATTCTTCACAATTTTTAATACACTTTTCTTATTTAATAAATTACCAGTGGGATTATTCGGCGAACAGAGAAAAATCATTTTTGTATTTTTTTGAACTTCTTCTAAAGTATTCTTAACATTTATTTGAAAGTTTCTGTTCAGGGGAACACTTAACACTTTAACATCATTAATATTGCAGGCTACTTTATACATTCCGTAAGTCGGTTCTGCAATTAGAACAGAATCTTTCCCGGGGTTGCAAAATATTCTAATCAATAAATCAATAATTTCATCCGAACCAACTCCCAAAAATAATTTCCCTTTATCTATGTTTAAGTATTTTGCAAGTTCTTCCCGAACTTGATTTTGTGCAGGATCAGGATAACGGTTAAGTTGTAAATTTTGTTCATCCTTAATTATACTGCCAAGACTATTCTCATTCGCATCAAGAAGGATTCCTTCCAAAAATGAATCTCTTGCTGATGTATAAGGTTTTAAATTAAGAATATTTTTCCTTACTAATTTCTCAATCATTTTTTTAACCTGATTTTAACTGCATTTGCATGTGCTTGTAATTTTTCTACATTAGCCAATTCAATCACTGTGTTGGAAATGCTCTCCAAACCTTCTTTTGATAGTTCCTGAAATGTTATTCCTTTCATAAATTGCTCAACTGAAACTCCTCCGATTGATTTTGCATAGCCGTAAGTCGGTAGGGAGTGATTAGTTCCCGAAGCATAATCGCCAACGCTTTCCGGTGAATACTTACCGACAAATACAGAGCCTGCATTTTTAATTTTGGGGATAAATGATTTTGCATTTCTAAGATTTAATATCAAATGTTCGGGAGCGTAAGAGTTGCTGAAATTAATTGCTTCGTCAATTTCATTAAAAATTAATACAAATGACTTTTCTAAGGACTTTTCTATAAATGACTTTCTTGTTAGCTGCTTTGTTTGAATTTTTATTTCTTTAATAACATCTTCGGCAAGTTCTTTGCTTGTTGAACAAAGAATAACTTGGGAATCATTTCCATGTTCGGCTTGGGATAACAAATCTGCAGCAATAAATTTTGGGTTTCCAGAACCATCAGCGATAACCAAAACCTCGCTCGGTCCGGCAATCATATCGATTACACAACCATTTGGGTCAATGCTAACAAGAGCTTTTGCCGCCGCTACATATTGATTACCCGGCCCGAATATTTTATCAACCTTTTTAATTTTCTTTGTTCCATACGCCATTAAAGCGATTGCTTGTGCTCCGCCCACTTTATAGAATTCATCTATTCCTAAATATCTTGCTACATATAAAATTTCATTACTCAAGTTTTTAACAGTTGGAGAACAAACTACTAAGCGCTTACATCCGGCAATAATTGCGGGAATAGCCAGCATCATTAAGGTTGATGGTAAAATTGCAGTTCCGCCGGGGATGTAAAGTCCGGCATTCTCAATTGCTCTAAACTCTCTCGAACAATTTATTCCCGCCATTGTTTCAACGGAATAATTCCTGGGCAGCTGTAGTTTGTGAAACTTTTTAATATTATTTGACGCAACCTTAACGGCTTTTTTAAATCGAGAAGAAACTAATTTTTCACTATTCTCAAATTCTTTTGCCGTTACTTTTATCTTTTTGCTATTAAAACCATCAAACTTTTTTGAATATTTTAAAACGCTCTCTAATCCATTGCTTTTTATATCGTTTAATATAGGCTGTACTACTTGATACGCTTTTGTCATATCAATCGCGGGTCTTTGCAGTAACTCTAATTTCTTTTTTCTACTTATTTTATTGTATTCAATTATTTTCATCTGAATTAAATTCTATTTTTATACAATTTTATTTATTAGTTAAAATTACTTTTGTGCAATATTTCTCTTAGTAAAAGAGGACTTTCGCTTTTCAATTATCCTCATAGTATTATATTTTCAATTGGCAGCGATAAAATACCGGACGCTCCGGCTTTTTTTAAGTTTTCATTAATCTCCCAGAATTTATCTTCTGAAATAACAGCATGAACGGCTAAAAGATTTTCATCTGAAAGCGGCAGAATTGTAGGACTTTTTAGTGAAGGAATTATTTCCACAATTTTATTTAACGATTCCTTTGGAATATTCATCATAATATACTTGGATTTTTTAGCTTTTAGTGATGATTCTATTCTATCTACCAATTTATCAAATAAAACTTTAAGCTCAGGATCATCATCTAAATTATTACTTTTTATTAACACTGCCTGAGAATCAAGGACTTTAAATGATTTCTTAAGTTTATTCAGTTTCAAAGTATTCCCGGTAGAAACAAGGTCGCAAATATAATCTGCAACACCAAGTGAAGGCGCAATTTCAACAGAACCGCTTAATTCTATAACTTTTGCATTAATATTATTTTTAGTTAAATAATTTTTTAGAATATTCGGATAAGAAGTTGCTATTGTTTTATCGTTTAAATCACCGACACTATTTATTTCACTTTTTTCAGGTATTCCTAGACTTAAACTGCACCTTCCAAAGCCGAGTTTTATTACAATATCAACATCCAGACCTTTTTCAAGTACAACATTTTCACCCACAATTCCAATATGTGCTACATTTTCCTGCACATATTCCGGAATGTCATCATCTCTTAAAAATAGAATATCAAGATTAAAATTTGTGGCACTAACAATTAGTCTTTCCTGAAAATTTTCAATGTCAAGTCCGCAATTTCTCAACAATTGTATTGATTTTTCGGATAGTCTTCCTTTTTTCTGTATTGCCAATTTTAGATTTTTCTTCATATTATTTTCCCTTTTAAAACAAAAAACCCCAACATCTGTCGGGGTTAGTAAACTTTTTTATTTTTCAAATTCTTTATAACTCACCGGCACTCACGAAATGTAAGTAATGGTGGTGGTGATATTTAATATAAATTTTGCTCATTTGTTAACCAAATATAACAATTTATTTTTCTAAAGCAACGTTTTTTTGATTTTTGGAGGTATCTAGTTAAAACTATTTATTTTATCCAAATAAATAGACGCTCTAAAATTTATTTAAAAAATAAGGCAGCATATCGCGCCAAGTGGGCCAATCATGTTTTACATCATATCCCCAAAGATCAAGCCAATGTCGTATACCTTTAGAATTTAGAATATTCGACAATCTGACTGACGCACTTGGATCTTCATATTCGCCTTGTCCCGAAGCTATTACAATTCCCAGATTATTTCTCATTTGACTAAGATAAGTTTCATTCGTAGCATTCGGCAAATATTCTACCGGTGAATTAAAATAAACATGCTGATCATAATATCCGTCGGAATATTCTTTCAAGCCATACACTCCGCTCATTGCAATAGTTCCGCGAAAAATATCGGGTCTTCTGAAAAATGTATTTGCAGCATGGTAAGCTCCAAGCGAAGCTCCGGTTGTGATTATTGGAACATTTCCTTTACAATGGTCGAATATAAAGGGGGCAACTTCCCCAACAACGTACTGGTTATATTGCCCGTGACGTAAAGATTTATGCGGCGGATACATTTGTTTGTTTAACCAGCTTTCGTTATTTATACTGTTGATCGAAAAAACTTTACATTTACCGGAATCAATAAAAGGTTGAATCGAATCTATCATTTGAAATCTTTCGTATTCTAAAAAATCGGCTCCGGCTGTAGGAAACATTAACAAAGCAAATCCGTAATGACCATAAACCGCTATTTCCATATCTTTATTTAAATTCGGGCTATACCATTTTCTGATTTCCCTAAACATCCATATTCCTTTTAATTTAAAATTTATTCTAAAAAATTAGACTAATACAAAAGAAATTGCAAGAAAATATATTTTTGAAAAGAATATAACATTATTGCAGAATTTAAATTGGGAATTCCCTTTTAGCATTAAGGTAATATTTATATATTTATTGTTTACACAAATTCTTTATCTGTAATGGAAAAATTCAAATTAGTTTCTAATTATAAACCGTCCGGTGATCAGCCGAAAGCAATTGAAGAACTTACCGAAGGATTTCGAGATGGAGAAAAACATCAAGTACTTTTGGGAGTAACGGGAAGCGGTAAGACCTATACAATGTCGAACGTTATAGCCAATGTAAATAAACCGACTCTCATAATCTCACCGAACAAAACTCTTGCTGCACAGTTATATTCCGAGTTTAAATCATTTTTTCCGAATAATGCCGTAGAATTTTTTATCAGTTATTATGATTATTACCAGCCTGAAGCTTATGTTGTAAAACGAGATTTGTATATCGAAAAAGATTTTGCAGTTAACGAAGAAATTGACCGGCTGAGGCTAAAAGCGACAACTTCTTTAATAGAAGGAAGAAATGACGTAATTATTGTGGCAAGCGTAAGTTGTATTTACGGTATTGGAGCGCCCGATCAATATGCCAAACAAATTCTCTTTATTAAAAAGGGACAAACAATTGAGCGAAAAAAGCTGCTTCGTCAACTAATTGATATTTATTATGTCCGGAATGATATTGAATTTACTCGCGGTACATTTAGAGCGCGCGGAGATGTAGTTGAAATAATTCCAGCTTATCAGTATGAAGAAGCAATCCGTATAGAATTTTGGGATGATGAAATTGAAAGAGTTTCAATTATTGATTCAATGACGGGAGAATCAATCAGAGAAGTTGAATCTGCTCCGATTTACCCGGCAAAGTATTTCGTTACTACAAAAGACCAAGTAAATATAGCAATAAAAACAATTGAAGGTGAACTGAAAGAAAGATTAAAATATTTTTGGTCAGAGGAAAAATATTTAGAAGCACAAAGATTAGAACAGCGTACAAAGTATGATATAGAAATGATGAAAGAAATCGGGTACTGCTCCGGAATAGAAAACTATTCGCGTCACATGGACGCACGTCCGCCAGGCTCCAGACCTGCATGTTTATTCGATTATTTCCCCAAAGATTTCCTTCTGATTATCGATGAATCTCATGTTACCGTTCCGCAAATTAAAGGGATGTACAACGGCGACAGGGCAAGAAAGGAAACTTTGGTAGAATATGGCTTCAGAC
>CBEVZC010000111.1:0-10042 GCA_965554225.1 uncultured bacterium
TAGTTAAACCTATGGCTAGAGAAATGGCTATGAGTAATAATGTTGAGTTCTTTGTATTGCATGGTGCTACTGATGCTCCAACAGTTGATGTAATTGCAAGAGATGTTGCTACTTTGGTCAACGATGCTGCATATACAGACATAACTGATTATATTGGAGTTCCAGCTGATAAATATATACTTGATGTAACTCCTGGGGATGATAATTCCACAATAGTTGCTTCATTTGACGCCGATTTAAGTGGTTTAGCTGGTGGAAGTGCTGCTGTATTTGCTTCTGGGTTCTTAACACCTTCTGCTAATCAAAATGGTGCTGCTTTTGGTATTTTCGCTGCACTTGCTAATGGTACTGTAGTTGAATTTCCAGCTTATGTGCCTCAAACCGCTGCCCCAACACCTATGATGGATGAATCAAATGTTATATCGCTTTTTAGCAATGCATACACTAATGTACCTGTTGATACATGGTCAGCTGCATGGGACGTTGCTGATTTGCAAGATATCCAAATTGAAGGCAACGATACAAAACTATATACAAATCTTGTCTATGCAGGTATTGAGTTTACCTCACAAACAATTGATGCTACTGATATGACTAATTTTTCTATTGATATCTGGACTCCTAATCCAACAGATTCAGCTGATTTCAAAGTAAAATTAGTAGATTTTGGTCCTGATGGAGCTTATCAAGGTGGTGATGATACTGAAGATGAATTACCTTTTACTGCCCCATTACTTCAAACTGGCAACTGGGTTACCTTAGATATACCATTAGCTGATTTTGAAAATATGACTCAAAGAGCTCATCTAGCTCAATTGATTATCTCTGGATCAATAAATACTGTGTATGTTGATAATGTATATTTTTATTCAAAAACACCTACGGCTAGATTGCAAGTAATTCATAATTCAGCAGATGTTGCCGCTAGTTCAGTTGATATCTATCTTTGGAATACTACCTCGAATTCACTTGTTATTAAACTTGATGATTTCGCATTTAGAACTGCCACGCCTTTTGTAGATGTTCCGGCAAATGACAGTCTGGATGCTATTATTGCTGCACCTTCTTCTACCAGCGAAACTGATGGAGTTATTGCTACAATTCCGGTTGGAAGACTTATGGATAATGAAAAATATGTTGTTTTTGCTAATGGAGTACTTGATCCCAATTCTTTTGCTGCTAACCCGGATGGTATTTCAACCGGTTTTCAACTATTAGTTAAACCTATGGCTAGAGAAATGGCTATGAGTAATAATGTTGAGTTCTTTGTGTTGCATGGTGCTACTGATGCTCCAACAGTTGATATAATTGCAAGAGATGTTGGTACTTTGGTCAACGATGCTGCATATACAGACATAACTGATTATAATGGAGTTCCAGCTGATAAATATATACTTGATGTAACTCCAGGTGATGATGATTCTACAATAGTTGCTTCATTTGATGCCGATTTAAGCGGTTTAGGTGGTGGAAGTGCTGCTGTATTTGCTTCCGGTTTCTTAGATCCTTCTGCTAATCAAAATGGTGCTGCTTTTGGTATTTTCGCTGCACTTGCTAACGGAACTGTAGTTGAATTTCCGTCAACAATTACTGATATTAGTGCTAGTAATTCTAATATTATTCCTGAAACCTTTGTGATGGAACAAAATTATCCAAATCCGTTTAATCCATCTACAACGATTTCATTCTCTATACCAAAAGCTGAAAACGTTTCGTTAAAGATATATAACATACTTGGTAGTGAAATAGCTACTTTAGTTAGCGAAAATCTGAATGCAGGCTCGTATAAAGTTAATTTTGATGCATCTAATCTAGCTAGTGGTACATATATATATAAAATCACTGCTGGAAAGTTCAATCAAGTTAGGAAAATGAACCTAATCAAATAGATATAATGAAAAAAATAACAATAATTGGATCTGGTTTAGGTGGTTTATCCACAGCTTTAAGACTCTCAAAGGATAGTAATTATAAAATTACTATCCTTGAGAAGTATTCAACTCCCGGCGGAAGACTAAATACCATGACTCAAGATGGATTCAAATTTGATATGGGTCCTTCTTTTATGAGTATGACTTACGAATTTGATAGATTATTTGAAGATGCTGGTGTTGAAAACCCACTTAAAATGAAAGAACTGGATCCTATTTACCAAGTTTTTTTTGAGAATAAAAAAGAACCGTACAGAATTTTTAAAGATCTAAAAAAGCTAGAAGAAGAGTTTAAGAATGTTGAACCTGACCTAGCAAAAAAACTTGATAATTATCTAAGTCGTGGTGGAGATTTCTTTCATGATACAGAACTGCAGGTTGTTCAGTCTAACTATAAAGGAATGATGGACTATTTTTTCAAGATGTCTAAAGTTCCTTTTAAACATATTCCTTATTTATTTAGGACAATGTGGCAAGAATTAGATAGACAATTTGACTCGGATGAAATTAAAATTATTTTCTCATTAGTTGCTTTCTTTTTGGGCTCAACTCCATTTCAAACGCCATCAATTTATTCCTTACTTAGTTATACTGAAATGCGACATAATGGATATTGGAGTGTTAATGGGGGAATGTATAACATTGTCAATTCCATTGTGAATATCTTAATTGATCGTGGAGTTGAGTTCCATTTTAATACAGAAGTAGTTGGTACAGGCAATAATAACGGAAGATTGGCAGAAGTTATTGATCAAAATGGTAAGCGATGGCAATCTGATATTTTCGTTAGTAATTCAGATGCTGCTTCCTTCAGAGGTAAAATTCTTGGAAGAGAAAAATATAGAGAAGAAAAATTAGATAAAATGCATTGGACATTAGCACCATTTACAATTTATTTGGGAGTAAAAGGGAAAATAGATGGTTTGCTTCACCACAATTATTTTCTTGGAAGTAATTTTAAAGATTATGCTGACACAATTTTTACATCTTCGATTAGTCCAAAGAAACCATATTATTATGTAAATGTTGCATCAAAATCAGACGAAACTTGTGCCCCATCTGGATGTGAAAATATTTTTATTCTTTGCCCGGTTCCTGATTTACGGTACAAAAAAAACTGGGATGATAAAGATGATCTAGCAAATAATATTATATCAGACTTATCACAAAGAATAGATTTTGATATAAATTCAAATACAATAACCAAAACAATTAAAACTCCCTCCGATTGGGAAAAATCCTTTAATCTTTATAGAGGATCTGGATTAGGTTTAGCTCATGACCTAAATCAGGTTGGCGCATATAGACCAAAAAATAAAGATGAACATTTTTCTAATCTTTATTATGTAGGTGCTTCAACAACACCTGGCACAGGGCTACCAATGGTTGTAATTAGTTCAAAACTAGTAACCGAAAGGATTAAAAATGACTTTTAAACATTATGAAAATACAAGTGCAAAGTTAAGCAAGAAATTAACTGTTGCTTATAGCACTTCATTTAGCTGGGGTATCAAAGCTTTTACTCCGGAATTCAGAGATCCAATTTATTCAATTTACGGTTGGGTAAGAATAGCTGATGAAATTGTTGATACTTTTCACCAAGCTGATAAAGAATACTTGCTTAATAAATTTAGAGAAGATACTTATGAAGCAATTGACCATAAACTTTCTACTAATCCAATTATACATGCATTTCAAAAAGTAGTGAATGAATATAACATTGGTCACGATTTAATAGATGCATTTCTAAAAAGTATGGAAATGGATTTGGAAGAAACATCTTATGAAAGAATAGATTACGATAAATACATTTACGGTTCTGCCGAAGTTGTAGGATTGATGTGTCTTAATGTTTTCCTCGACGGAAATAAAGAAAAGTACGAAGAATTAAAAGAATCGGCAAGTATGTTAGGTTCTGCATTTCAAAAAGTAAATTTCCTAAGAGATATTAATAGTGATCTAAATGATAGAGACAGAATTTATCTTCCTGATGTTCATCATCAAATGTTAATCAATAATACTAGTAAGAAAAAATTAGAGTCTGAAATAGAGAAAGAATTTCACGAAGCTTATTTGGGGATAAAAAAACTTCCTTTTGGTGTTAAACTTGGTGTTTATTCGGCTTATCTTTATTACTTAATGTTATTCAAAAAGATAAAACGTTTGGATATAAAAGATTTGATGAGTAAACGCGTGAGGATATCAAATTTTTATAAATTATTTTTATTGCTTAAATGCTACTTTAAAGTAAGAGTAATGAAATTAACATAAAATGAAATTCGAATATTTATTATTCAATATAATTGTTCTATCAGGACCACTTTTTTTTGGTTCATTAAAAAAATTTTACTTCTTAAATAAATTTAGAAAAGCAATTATCAGCATTTCAATTTCAGCAATTCCTTTCCTAATTTGGGATTTTGCCGTAGCAGAAAGACATTGGTTTTTTGCTGATCAATATACTTTAGGATTCAGGATTTTTGGTCTACCTATTGAAGAGATATTGTTTTTCTTTACTGTTCCTTATGCCTGTTTATTTACTTGGCAAATGGTAAAGAAATATTTAAACCAAAACGGTTCTAATAATAGCACTAAAGAAGATAATGATAATATCTTTTTGCAGCACGAAAAGAAAAGTATTATCCTTTTCTTTTTTGAATTAACCATACTAATTATAGCAGGTGTTGCTGCGTTATTTGCCGGGAAAGAATATACTGCAATTGCGCTAATATATTTTTCCCTTTCCATTTTATTTGATAGATATTGGGGAGCAAAAATTATATTCACTAAATCTTTTGGAATTTATTTTTTGTTTGTTTCCCTTTTCACATTAATTTTTAATGGTTATTTAACATGGCGTCCAATTGTAACTTATGATGAAATGTACCAAATAGGGTTCAGAGTTTTTACTATACCAATAGAAGATTTTTTCTTTGGTTTTGCGCTGATGATTTTAGTAACAACGCTATTTGAAAAAAAAATAAATAAATTACCATCAGAAAAACAAAAAACTAATTGAGAAGTTAAATGTTAAGAAACAAGTGGTATTTAATATGTTCTTCAGTAGATTTGAAAAATGAAATTAAACCAATAAAAATACTTGGTGAGGCGATTGTTGTTTTTCGATCAAAAAGCGGGAAAGCAATTGCACTTGAAGATCGATGTTGCCATAGAAATGCTAAGCTGTCTTTAGGTTTTTTAAAGGGAGACAATGTTGTTTGTGGATATCATGGATGGGAGTTTAACGGTTCAGGAGCTTGTGAATTAATTCCTTCGCAGCTACCTGATACAAAAATACCCCCTAAAGCAAAAATTAAGAAATACCCTATTAAAGAATTTAATAAGTGGGTATGGATTTTTATTGGCGATGAAGAAAAAGCAAATAATATAGTTCCACCAGATATACCTGAAATGAATGAATGGGACTTTACTTATAAGGAACATATTTTTGAAGCTGATCTAGAATCTGCAGCTGAAAGTTTAATAGACCCATATCACATTAAATACACTCATAAGGATTCCATTAAACAATTACTTGGGCAGATAGAAGAATTTCCGGCAGATTTTAGAATAAATATTCTGGATGATGGAATTGAAGGAAAATATTACCGAGCTAACACCGCTGCTATTACAGAAAAAGCATATTTTGGATCAGAACCTCAACTAGAAGTTTACTATCGATTTTATTATCCAAATATTTCAAGACTTGAAGCAAAATTTAAAGATAGAACATTACTAATTCTTGAACACTTTATGCAAGTTGATGAAAATAGAATTAGTATGACTCAAATAACTTTGTGGAAAAATATATTTGGATTTTTCCCTCCATTCGGCAGGTGGTTTATGGCAAGAAAGTCAAACAAAATTGTAAATGAAGATATTGCTCTTCTAAGATCACAGAAAGAAAATTTGGATAAAACTAAAGACAACTTACACGAAGTTAGTGTTAAAGGAGATGAAATTTCATTGGCTTTTAGAAAATATTGGCGGAAAAGATTAATAGAAGAGGATGAACTTAATTGAGCAATTTAGAGTTAATAACAAACAAAAAAGAAGTACCTTATGAATTCGACAATGTTGCGGCAAGGTATGATTTAGCCACATTTCTGAGTCAAGGATATCAAAAAGATTTAAACTTAAGTGTAAAGAGAATGAATCTTAAAGGTAATGAATTGCTTGCTGATCTTTGTTGTGGAACCGGGAAATCAACATTAGCATGTCTCTCATTTCTTTCAAATGGAAAAGTATTAGCAATTGATAATTCAAAAGAGATGTTAAAAATTGCAAAATCAAAAATTAAAAACGATAACGTAAGTTTTTCTCAACAAGATGTTATGGAGCTTAATTTTGAAGATAATTATTTCGATTCAATTTTTATGGCCTATGGGATAAGAAATATGCCCGACATTCATAAATGTTTAATAAACTTAAAGAGAATGTTAAAGCCCGGTGGAGTAATTTGTTTTCATGAATATTCATTGAATGATAATATTTTCTCGAATTTTTATTGGAAGCTTTTAGGTTATTCCGTAATAATTCCTATCTCAACTCTATTGAGTAGATCTTCAAAAATTTATAAATATCTTGTTAAAAGTGTCTTGGATTTTCCTTCACCCAAAAAGTTTATTAAAATCTTAAACCAAAATGGATTTACTGAAGTGAAAAAATTGTCTATGCCAAGTTGGAGAAAACCAATATTACATACATTTATTGCATACAAATAGAAGAAGAAAATGAGCATAGTTGAAAATTATATTAAAAAGAAATTACAGAATTACAAAATTCAAGTAAATGATGTTGATGAATCATTACCCACTAAAATCGAATCTGAAAAAAGTGTGGCTATTATTGGTGCTGGTATTGCTGGTCTAACTAGTGCAATCTTGCTTTCTGAGCGAGGATTTAAGGTTAAGCTTTTTGAAAGAGATGATTTTCTGGGTGGAAAAGTAGGAAGTTGGAATGTGAAATTTGATGATGGTTATGAAGCAAAAGTAGAACATGGTTTTCATGCATTTTTTAGACAGTATTATAATTTGCGTAAAGTGTTAAAAAAGATTGATGCCTTCAAATATCTTATTCCCATTGATGATTATCTTATAAAAACCAAAAAATATGGTGAATTTAGTTTTAAGGATATTAGCAAGACACCTGTACTGAACATTCTTTCAATGAGAAAATCTGGCATTTACTCACTTAAAGACGCAATGAGCAATCACAAATTTTCAAATATGCTCGCTCTTTTAAAGTATGACAAAGAAAAGACTTTTGAAAAATATGACAACACTACATTCCAAGAATTTGCAGATTATATAGGGCTTCCTCCAGAAATGAGATTAATGTTTACTACTTTCTCTCGTGCTTTCTTTGCTGAACCACAATACATCTCTATGGCTGAACTTATCAAAAGTTTTCATTTCTATTTTCTAAGTAATGATCACGGATTATTATACGATGTGTTAAATGATGATTTTCAGAATACACTATTAAGCCCTGCTGAAAAATTCATAACTGAAACTGGTGGAGAAATAATTACTAAATCTCCTGTTCATTCAATCGGTAAAGTTGATGGTAAATTTAATATTCATGAAGAATTATTTGATTATTTGATTATGGCTACTGATATTCATGGCACAAAAAAGATATTCTCAAATTCAGAATTTCTTAAATACAACGAGCCAGAATTCTATTCTCAAATAATGAGCCAGAAAAAATCGCAAAGATATGCTGTACTTAGAATTTGGATGGATAAACGAATTGGAGACAATCTACCTTTCTTTGTATTTACAGACGCATTTAAAATATTAGATTCTGTTACTTTTTATCATAATATGGAAAAGGAAAGCGCAGAGTGGTCGGAAAAAACTGGCGGTGGAATTTATGAACTTCATAGTTATGCTGTTCCCGATGATTTTGACGAAGCAAATATTAGAAATCAATTTATAACAGAATTATTCGAATATTTCCCGGAATTAAAACCTGCAAATATTTTATATGAAAATATTCAAATAAAAAAAGATTTTACAGCTTTCCATACAAATCTTTATAAAAATAGACCCGAACCAATAACGAAAGTTGAGAATCTATATCTAACTGGTGATTGGGTTAAGTTACAAATCCCAGCAATGTTAATGGAAGCTTCAGCAAGCACTGCAATGCTTGCAGTGAATGACATTTTAGAAAAAGAAAATTTGCAAACCGAACCAATTTATTCGGTTCCATCGAAAGGAATATTTAGAAAACAATAATTTATATTCTAATGTAATAAAAAGAGTAGTTGGAAAAAATTTTAATAAAATTATGGTAAGATAAAAAAATGACTTCAAAAATTTGTAAATTCAGCTTATTCACTCTTTTATTCCTAAGTTCAACAGTTTTTTCGCAAAATTGTAAATTAAAAGTTATTGTATCCGGAATAGAAGAGGTTACTGGTCAAATTTCAATTGGAGTATTTGCCGATCCAGAAGGATTCCCCCAAAAAGATAGTAATAGTATCGGAATAAAGTTAGAAGTTACTAATAAAACAATGGAGTATACTTTTACGAAGTTAAAAAAAGGAGAATATGCTATTGCAGTTTATCATGATGAAAATAACAATGGAGAACTTGATAAAAATTTTTTCGGTATGCCAACAGAAGATTATGTTTTTTCAAATTATGCGACGGGTAACTTCGGACCGCCAAGTTTTAATGATGCCAAATTTACATTGGTAGATTCAATGATGATTAACTTAGATTTACAGGGCAAATAAGCTTAATTTTGATTTTAGTATGATGTTACATTTTAAGAAATAGTATATTTTCAAGCGGTGTTGTTTAGGGTATTTTTTTAATTAAACTTAGTTGAAAATTCCAATAAACACACAAAATAGATCAATTGACTTTGACTTTATTGATGGCATGATAAAACTTCTACAAATAATAAATAATATCTGTTATTTAGTACGATGATTTATATTTTTATATTAATTGCATAATTGAGTTCTCAAAATTTTTTCTAAATGATGCTACTTCTTCCAACTGTTTTATATTAGCATTAATTCAAGAATATTATCATTCATATTTCTTTATATTTTTGGAAATGTATAACTAAGGATTTATAATCTTATTAAACATGTTATTAAAAGATGGTATTGCAAAACTTCATTTCAAAACAAATAATGAAATATGGAAAAATGAAACAACTTAGAATTCTTAATCTTACGCTGCTGTTGACTGGTTTATTTTCTGCAAATACTAAAGCATATATGTTCTTTAAAGCGAATAAAACTATTCCAACTCAGAAAAGATATATGGAAGGGCTAAATGAGTTAGGTGCAAGCTGGAATGAAACCACGAGCAATGAAAGGGTAAATTATTTCTTTACTGTTCCAAAAGATAGCGTTGAACCTGCAATGGAATTCATGTATAATGCTATAACAGGACCTTTATTCAAATAGGTGAATTAATTAACGAAAGACCGGCAATTACAGGTGAATACGATATAAACGAATCAAATCCTTTTTCCCATTTAATAATAGCAGTCGATCAAAAAGTATGGTGGAAGTATTACAGCAAAAAATATGTTTTAAGAGAATATTTTGAACAACTCTAATTTATATGGAGATTTTGTGCAAAGAAGATTTAGATATTTAAACAACAAGCCTATTTATTCATTGGGTGAGTCAGTTATATACTGGATGGAACGCGATCAAAGGATTGAGGATAATTGGGCTTTAATAGTTGCTAATAATATTTCTAAAAAATACAATAAGCAGCTAATAATAGTTTTTAACTACGATATTAACTTTTATGGTAAAGAGTTTCGTCATTTTGATTTTTTGACCAAAGGGTTAAAAGAAGTTGAAGAAAAATGTGAAACTCTAAATATTCCCTTTTTGATTACAGCTGGAAAATCAGAGGATAAAATTATTCAACAAATTGACTCTTTCAAAGCTAGCTGCTTAATAACAGACTCAAACCCTCTAAAACCAATTAAAGAAATAAAAGCTAAAATTGCCAAAAACATTAGCATACAGGTTTTAGAAGTGGACGCACATAATATTGTACCAGTGTGGGTTGCTAGTAATAAGGAAGAAATTGGTGCCCGAACAATAAGAAAAAAGATAAATAATT
>CBEVZC010000112.1:0-10039 GCA_965554225.1 uncultured bacterium
GTCATTGATCTTAAAGAAATTAAAAATATCAAAAATTGCCCTTGTAGCAGTGGGCTCATCACCATGCATCTGAGACCATGCAAGAATATTGGTTTTCCCATGCCCCAAAGAAACTAAATAAATTCCTCTCCCTTCAAGTGATCTGCCTAACAATTTAATTCTAAATAAATTATTACTTTTCAATTTCAAAATCAGAGGTTCAATATCGGCATGTTTTATTTCTCTGCCATTAAGAGCAGGTTCTTTGTAAGAGCTATAGTTATCATAAAGATTTTGTGTTAAGATATTTTGTGCCAATGAGCTTCCTATTATTAAGAACAAAAATAATGTTATTTGTATTTTTATCATTGAAGTAAAATTTACCTTATTATAATTAATAACTTTAGTGTTAATATAATACAAATAAAAATAGGAGAAAAAAATGATAACCGAAACATTAGATTTTGATTCGAAAGCTCCTGATTTTGAGCTTATCGGTACAGACGGAATATATTATTCTCTTAACTCCTTGCACGACAAAGAAGCTTTTGTGATTATTTTTTCTTGTAATCACTGTCCTTACGTTAAAGCGTATGAAGATAGAATAATACAGCTCCAGAAAGAATATGAAGAAGAAATTCGGTTTATTGCAATAAATTCAAATGATGAATTAAATTATCCGGAGGACTCTTTCGATAATATGAAAGTTAGAGCTGAAGAAAAGCGATTTAATTTTCCTTATTTAAGAGATAAGGATCAAGCGGTTGCGAGATCGTACGGGGCAACTCATACACCGGAAATATTTTTATTTAATAAGAACAGAGAATTAGTCTTCCATGGAAAAATTGATGATAACTGGAAGGAACCTGAAAAAGTAAAAACCAGATATTTAAAGAATGCATTGGATGACTTATTAAACAACAAAATCATTACTGTACCGGAAACATTTACAATTGGCTGCACTATTAAATGGCAGACAACTTGATTTAATATTAAATTTCTTTAAATTAGAGTAAAGAAATCTTGTTTTTGTTCATATAATTTTTATTGATATATATTCTTAATTCCGTTTCTAATGGGCAAAATAATATCTATTGCAATTCCAAAAGGGGGAGTAGGCAAAACCACTACGGCTGTCAACTTATCACTAGCTTTAGCAAAAAAAGGATACAAGGTATTATTGATTGATGTTGACCCTTCGGGACAATGTGCGGCTTCATTTAAATTAAACTCTGAAAAATGCGGTAGTATTTTTGACGTTTTTAGTTCGACCAAAAAAATAGAGGATGTGATTTTTGATTCCGGATATGAAAACTTAAGCTGTATACCTATGAAAAAATCCTCTTACAATGACGAAGCAAGACTTTTAATACTTGCCGAAAAAGTAATGAATCTTAGATATGCTCTAAGAACTTTAACCGTTAAATATGATTTTATAATTATTGACTGCCCACCGTCTTTAACGGGAACAACAACAAACATATTAAATGCCTCTGATTCAGTATTAATACCTATTAGAGCTTCAAGGTATTCCTTGGATGAACTCACTAGAATCCTCAATCATGTTGAATTAATAAACAGAACTACAAATACTGATTTAAAAATTGAAGGAATTGTATTAACAATTGACGAAGCAAAAACAAAAATTTCGCATAGTGTGAAAAAAAAATTAATATTGAAACATCCAAACCTCATCTTTAAAACTTCTATTCCCAAAACGATAAAAGTTCAGGAAGCTTCGTTTGATAGAGAGCCTGTTTTAATTTATGCTCCTAGTTCATCTTGTGCAAAAGCTTACTTAAATTTAGCAGATGAACTAATTTTGAGAAACGAAATGCGAGGATTAATCTTCGAGTAGTTAAAACCTCTATTACATTTTTTAACCGATTAACAAAGTCCAAATAAATCTAACAAAATTAAGGATTATTTGTTTAGGATAGTTATTCTCTCAAATATTATATATTTTGAATAAATTTGTATGGATAATTTTCTTAAATGTTTTTACTAACGCCTATTTATATATGCTCAATAATATTTCATTCATATTGAACAATGAGGAAATTAACACTAACGTTAATCTCTCTTCAACTTTGTTAAATTTTATCAGGAACGAAAAAAAATTAACCGGCACAAAATTAGTCTGTCGCGAAGGTGATTGTGGGGCTTGCACTGTTTTAATCGGTGAATTGATAAATGATGAGGTTGTTTATAAAACCGTAACTTCGTGTATCTACCCAATTGGGAAAGTTAACGGGAAACATATTGTAACGATTGAAGGGTTAAATAAAGAAGACCTCACTGTTCCCCAATACGAATTTGTTGAAGAGGGAGCCACTCAATGCGGCTTTTGTACACCAGGTTTTATTATGTCGCTGACCTGGTATTTGATAACACATAAAAATTATGATATTGATGAAGCTATTAACGCTTTAGGCGGGAACATCTGCAGGTGTACCGGTTATGCATCCATAATAAGAGCCGTTGAAAAAACCGTAAGTAAATTGAACGATAGAGATAACACAAATGGAGTCCAGCTTCAAAAGTTAATTGAATCAAATGTCCTTCCGGAGTATTTTTCTTCCATAGCTGAGAAACTTAAAAAAATAGCAGAGGCAGGAAGTAAGAGTATCAGAGGAAATAATAGTAATAGGATATTAGTTGGCGGCGGGACAGACCTATATGTGCAGAAATATAGGACGCTAGTTTTATCCGATATAAATTTAATTGATAATAATAACTTAAACTATATTAAAATTGATGACAAAGATATTGTTCTCGGAGCATCCATAACTTTTGAACAGTTTAAAAAATCTAATATTCTAAAAAAATATTTTCCGCGATTAAAAGCTCAAATGAATTTAGTAGCATCACTCCCAATTAGATATATTGCCACTATTGCCGGGAATATTGTTAATGCTTCTCCCATTGCGGATTTAACAATAATATTATTATCATTAGACTCGACGCTTGTTTTAACCGACGGCTCAAATGAACGTATGGTTAAATTGAGCAAGTTCTATAAAGGCTACAAATCATTAGATAAATCTGAAAGCGAATTAATAAAAGAAGTACGCTTCCCTGTTCCCTTTTCCGGTTCTAAATTCAATTTCGAAAAAGTTTCAAAGAGAACTTACTTGGATATTTCAAGTGTAAATACTGCAATATCGCTTATTGTTGAGAAAGGAACTATTGTTTCAGCGAAAATCTCTGCTGGTGGCGTTGCACCTATTCCCCTTTTCTTAAGCAAGTCTTCCGAATATCTTAAAGGGAAACGGCTATCAATAGAAGAACTTGAAAGTACATTAGAAATTGTACAGAGTGAGATTTCGCCGATAAGTGACGTACGAGGTAGTAAGGAATACAAAAGGTTATTGCTAAATCAATTAATAAAAGCTCATTTTATTTCGTTGTTCCCCAAAGAAATAAATATCGGGGAGTTAGTATGAAAAATACTGATTTTATAAAGCATGTACGCGGTGAATCATTATTCATAGATGATTTTACCTTGCCGGAAGGGACATTGCACGCCGTTATATTTGACTCGCCCACTGCACGCGGGAAAATTAAGCGATTAGATTTGGAAGATGCAAAAGCAGTTAAAGGTGTAATTGATATTTTGACATTTAAAGATATACCCGGTCTAAACCAAATTGGGAATATCATTCAAGATGAAACTTTGCTTGCCGAACATGAAATTCATTACATAGGCGAACCGGTAGCCATAATTATTGCGGAAAGTGTAGAAGCCGGAGAAGAGGCTAAAAATTTAATAAAGATTGATATAGAAGAGCTGCCCGCTATTACAGATGTTAGAGAAGCTTTCGAAAAAGGTAGTTTAATTACCGACCCGGTGACATTTTCAATGGGAAGTATTGAAAAAGCTTGGGATAAATGTGATCTCGTTTTAGAGGGACAAGTAGAAATCGGCGGGCAAGAACATTTATACTTAGAAACTCAAGGAGCAATTGCTTTACCTGTGGAAGGAAACAGTGTGAAAATAATTTCTTCCACTCAAGGCCCAACGGTTGTACAGCGAGCCACAGCAAAAGTTCTGGGTCTGCCAATGCATAAAGTTGAAGTGGATGTTTTAAGATTGGGCGGTGCGTTTGGCGGGAAGGAAGATCAAGCTACACCATGGGCTGCCATGGCAGCTTTAGCAAGTTATAAATTAAACCGACCTGTAAAGTTGCTTCTAGATAGAGGTGATGATTTACGGATGACAGGAAAGCGTCATCCTTATTCTGCAGATTATAAAATAGGGTTATCCCAAGAAGGAAAAATATTAGCTTATGAGGCTACATTCTACCAAAATGCGGGAGCTGTAGCGGATCTGTCTACTGCCGTTTTAGAGAGGACTTTATTCCATGCTACTAATAGTTATTTTATCCCTAATGTAAAAACTACGGGAATTTCATGTAAAACAAATTTACCGCCAAATACTGCTTTCAGAGGTTTCGGCGGTCCGCAAGGAATGTTTGTAATTGAGTCTGCGATATTTAAAGCTTCTGAAAAATTAAAAATACCGGCAGCAGACATTCAGAAAATGAATTTAATAAAAGACGGTGACCAATTTTATTACGGACAGAAAGTAGAGAACAGCAATGCGATAAAATGCTTTCACAATGCTTTAGAAGAATATAATTTCGATAAGTTAAAAAAAGATATTGCTCAATTTAATAAACAAAACAAGCAGTTCAAAAAAGGAATTGCTTTAATGCCTGTCTGTTTCGGTATTTCATTTACGAGTAGTTTTTTAAACCAAGCAAGTGCTTTAGTGCACGTTTATACAGATGGAAGTATAAGCGTAAGCACAGCTGCAATTGAAATGGGTCAGGGTGTAAATCAAAAAATTAAAACCGTAGTTGCAAAAACTTTTTCAGTCGATATTTCACGTATAAAAATTGAAACTACCAATACAACTCGAATTGCCAACACTTCAGCAACTGCTGCCAGTACTGGTGCAGACCTTAATGGGAATGCCGCTATAATTGCATCTAATAATATTTTAGAAAGATTAAAGAAGTTTGCAGCAAAAGAATTATTAGAAGAGAATCCCGAATTAATTGAAATAAAAAATGAAACGGTGTTTTATAATGGAAAAAAGACTTACCTTAAATGGGAAGAACTGATTTGGAAAGTTTATTTCAATAGAATCAGTTTATCTTCACAAGCTTTTTATGCAACTCCCGATATCTATTTTAACCGAAGTAAAAACCAAGGACATCCTTTTGCATATCATGTATACGGGACTGCAATTGTTATTTCTAAAGTTGATTTATTAAGAGGAATTTATGAAGTGGAGTCTGTAAAGGTTATTCACGATTTAGGTAAAAGTATTGACACTAAGGTAGATTTAGGTCAGGCTGAGGGTGGAATTGTACAGGGAATCGGTTGGTTAACGGTTGAAGAATTGGCACAAAATAGTGATGGTAAGCTGCTTTCAAATTCACTATCTACATACAAAGTTCCGGATATATATTCAGCACCTAAAGAAATTGAGATTCATTTTCTTGAGGATTCAGTAAACGATTACGGTCCGTTAAAATCTAAAGCAATTGGCGAACCTCCTCTTATGTACGGTATTGGCGCTTACTTTTCAATTTTGGATGCAATGAAGAATTTCAAACAAGACTTAGATATAAAAATAGCCGCACCAATAACGCCTGAAAGAGTTCTAATGAATTTATATAAACCAATTAAAGTTCCGACTTCAATCAATTAATTCCTTCATGAAAGGTTTATTCCAAATGAAAAATCTGAAACTATGGAAATTTATTTATGAAAGAATTATAAGGGAAGGCGCGATAGCATTATGTATAGTTGCAGAAACTTCAGAATCCTCTCCCGGAAAGCAGGGTTTTAAAATGGCTGTCTCCAAATCCGGAGAACAGTTCGGAACTATTGGCGGTGGAATTATGGAAGCTAATATAGTTAAAGATGCTGCAAAGCTTATTGACTCGGGCAAGAAAAGCACAATTCATTTTTTACATCATAATCCTAACTCCGATCTGGAAAAAAGCGGTTTAATATGCGGAGGAACTCAAACCTTAATAATTAAAATTTTAGAAGAACCTGACCTCGATTTAATTGAACAAATAGTAGAGAATTATAATCATAGAATTAAATGTTCGTTGAAAATAAATTCCTATACTATAATGCTTGAAAGGGACAACGAAAATAAAAATCGGTATAAATTTAATTATACCGCTCCGGACATATATTTGTATGAGGAAATTTGCGGCATATCTGAAACTGCATATATAATTGGGGGCGGGCATGTTGGTCTTGCTGCTTCAAGAATAATGTCATATTTGGATTTTTATGTAATTAACTTTGACCATCGCCGGGATGTTTTTACATTGCAGAGCAATGAACACGCAAATCAAAAAATTATTTGCGAGTATAAGGATATTGACCAATATATTGACGAGGGCGAAATGTCTTACGTAATTATTGTTACTCCCCAACACTCCGGAGACAAAGCTGCTCTTAAATCTATCATTAATAAAACCGTTAAATACATTGGGATGATGGGAAGTGAAAGAAAGATAGAAACTATATTCCGCAATTTAGAAAAAGACGGAGTTGACCGTGAATTATTTAACAAAGTACATACACCAATCGGATTAAAGATTGAAGCGGAATCACCAGAAGAGATAGCTGTTAGTATTGCTGCCCAGATAATTCAAATTAAAAATTCGTAAAATATAATGATATTATATTTTTCACATTTGATTTTAATGTTACATTCTAAAGGAATATATGAGCGACAAACTTTATAAAATGTCTTTAACCCGCTTACTAAATTGGGCTTTAGCTGACGAAAAGGAAGGGAAAATATTTGAAGTTTATAAAAAGCAATTTTTTACTCCTAATAAATCAAATCCTTTCAGAATGCAAAGATACGGACAACTTTTGGAAACACCTGTCGGCGTTGCCGCCGGTCCGCATACACAACTCGCACAAAATATAGTAACAGCCTGGCTTACCGGTTCCCGGTATATTGAACTCAAAACCGTTCAAACTCTCGACGAATTGGAAGTAGCTAAACCTTGCATAGAAATGGAGGACGAAGGTTATAATTGTGAATGGTCCCAAGAATTAAAAATAAAAGATTCATTTGATGAATACCTTAACGCCTGGATTTTAATTCACATTCTAAAAGATAAATTCGGTTGGAATGACTACGAAGAACTTGGAACAATTTTTAACATTAGTGTTGGTTATGATCTTAAGGGAATATTAAAACCAAACGTTCAATGGTTTTTAGATAAAATGACTGATTGCGGTGATGAATTAAAAAATAAGATTGAAAGCATAATTCCATTGTATCCTAAAGCCGCAGACATTCAAATTCCGCTACAAATTTCCGACAACGTAACACTCTCTACTATGCATGGATGCCCTCCGGACGAAATTGAAAGTATAGCAAAATATTTGATGGAGAAAAAAAGGCTCCATACGACTGTTAAACTAAACCCCACTTTGCTCGGACCGGAACAGTTACGTTCCATCTTAAATAACAAATTGGGATTTGAAACATTTGTACCGGATATTGCCTTTGAACACGACTTAAAATTTGAAGACGCAAAAAGGATTATTAAAAATTTATTAACTGTTGCTAAAAAAAGCAATGTTGAATTCGGATTGAAACTGACAAATACTCTTGAATCTAAAAACAGAACTGACGAGCTTCCCGCAACCGAAGATATGGTTTATATGAGCGGTCGTGCTTTACATCCGATTAGTATTAACTTGGCAGCTAAGCTCCAGAATGAATTTAACGGTAATCTCGATATATCTTTTTCCGCAGGTGTGGATGCATTCAATATTGCACAGGTTATTAAATGCAATTTAAAACCTGTTACCGTGTGCTCCGATTTGCTTAAGCCCGGCGGGTATACCAGAACTTTGCAGTATTTGGAAAATCTTGAGTCTGAAATTAAAAACACAAATGCCAAAAATTTACATGAGTTTATTCTCAATTCCTCTTCGCAAAACGACTTGATTTCAGCTTCACTGCAAAACTTAAATGAATATGCAGAATTTGTTTTAAATGATAAAAGATACAAAAAAGAATTTTTCAAATATGATAATATAAAAACCGAAAGAAAATTAACAACATACGACTGTGTTCACGCTCCGTGTATTGAAGAATGTGCTATTTCTCAAGACATTCCGAACTATATGTATTACACTGCGAACGGTGAATTTGATAAAGCGTTTGATGTAATTGCCAAAACAAATCCTCTACCAAACATTACCGGAATGGTTTGTGACCATTTATGTCAATCCAAATGCACAAGAATTAATTACGACAACCCGCTTTTAATCCGCGAAATAAAAAGATTTGTTTCTGAAAAAGAGTCCGGAAATTTTTCTCTAAAATCGGCTGAACCTCAAAACATTTCGGCTGCAGTTATAGGCGCGGGGCCTGCCGGATTATCAGCTGCATATTTTTTAGCGCTTCAGGGAATTCAAGTACATGTTTACGAAAGTAAAAGTTTTGCCGGCGGAATGGCTTCGGATGCAATTCCGGTGTTTAGAATTACCGAAGAGGCTATTGCCAAAGATGTTGAAAATATAAAATCACTTGGAGTAAAATTTCATTTTAATGCCAAAATAGACAAAATTAAATTTAGTGAGATTAAAAATTCTTTCAATTTCGTTTTTATTTCCGTTGGAGCACAAAAAGGGAAAAGACTTAATATTAAAGGCGAAAACTCAAAAGGCGTTTTTGATCAAATTACATTTCTTAGCGATGTACTGAAAAACAAACCGCTTCAGCTCGGTAAATCCGTAGCGATAATAGGTGGTGGTTTATCGGCAGTAGATGCCGCAAGAACTTCTAAAAGATTAGTAGGAAAATCCGGCGAAATTACGGTTGTTTATCGCCGTACAAAAAAAGAAATGCCCTGCGGTTGGGAAGAAATTGAAATAATGGAAGAGGAAGGAATAAATATTCTGGAATTAACATCTCCTGTAGAAATTATAGATAATCGGAATAGTTTAGATCTTAAGTGTATTAAAATGCAGCTTTCGGAATTAGATGAAAGCGGGCGCAGAAAACCGGTTCCTATTGCCTCCTCTGATTTCAATTTACATTTTGATTCAATTATAACTGCAATTGGTCAGGATTTGGATATAAGCTTTTTCAATGAAGATAAAATAAAAGTTGACGAAATTACAAAAGAGACACAGACAAAGAATATATTCGCCGGCGGAGATGCTATAAGAGGAGCTGATTCACTAATCAATGCAATTGCCGATGGTAAAATTGTGGCGGAAGAAATTATTAAACGTTCCGAAAGTGAATTTGATTTCTATCAATTAAAAGTCAATAAAGGACTGGAGGCTGCAGATTTTCAGTATAAATTAGCTCGAAGAGAATACGGTCATCCTATACCGACTATACCTGTTGAAGAAAGAATTAGCTTTGATTTGGTGCATCCTTTATTAGATGATGATGAAGGTAAAAATGAAGCAGCAAGATGCTTGTTCTGCAACGACGTTTGCAACATCTGCGTTTCTGTCTGCCCTAACATTTCTAATCTTGCAGTAACTTTTATTCAAGAAGATTTGAAATATCCGATTATAAACATACTTGGAGATAGTTTTGAAACAATAGAAACAAAAACTTTTCGAATTTCCCAAGCTCCCCAAATTATTAATATCGGTGACTTTTGCAATGAATGCGGAAATTGTACGACCTTTTGTCCGACTAGCGGAGATCCATATAAAACAAAACCTAAGTTCTACTTAACAAAGGAAAGTTTTGACAAAGAGGACAATTGCTATTTTATTTCCAAAGACGAAGTGTTTTATAAAAGCAATGGGAAAACCGTATTGTTAAAACACGTTGAAAATACTGTGGTGTTTGAAACAGATAAAATAAAAGCTGTGTTTGATGCTGAGAAGTTCATAATTTTAAGTTTGGAAAATAAATCATCTGCAAATAGTACTATCGATTTTTCTAAAGCAGTTGAAATGCATGTATTGCTTAATAATTTGAGCGGGAATTCAATTTTTGAAAATTAGGAAACAGTTTAATCTTAGAATA
>CBEVZC010000113.1:0-10022 GCA_965554225.1 uncultured bacterium
TTATTCTTCAATAATTTTCCTTAACTTTGTCGCACTTGGGGGTTGAATCTGCGTTATATAAATACTTTTAATTTTTTTTGTCAATGAAAAAGCATTTTTGTAAATTTGAAGCTTAAAATTAAAGAATTTAGGAAAAAAAATGGCTGCCCCTCGAAAATTAAAAATTTTATTTGTTACTTCAGAAGTTGTTCCATTTGTTAAAACAGGCGGACTTGCAGATGTATCTTCCGCATTACCCCGTAAGTTGCAAGAAATGGGTCATCACGTAAGAATTGTTATGCCAAAATATGGCGCTATTGATGAGAGAAGGTTTAAAATACATGAGGTTGTTAGGTTAAAAGACCTTACTACAACAATAAGAAAAAATGAAGTTACATTTTCCATTCGTTCTTCATTTCTTGTTGGCGCTAAGGAAAGAGTACAACTATATTTGGTAGATAATAATCACTATTTTGGTATAAGAAGGAGCCTTTATTCCGATCCGATAACCGGTAAAGATTTTCCCGATAATGATGAGAGGTTTATTCTTCTTGCCAAATCCGTCTTCGAGTTAGTGAAAAAACTTGGTTGGATTCCGAATATAATTCACTGTAACGATTGGCAAGGTGGTCTTATTCCGGCTTATTTAAAAACACTTTATAAAGACGATCCGATGTTTAGTAATGTAAAGACTGTTTTCACTATTCATAATTTAGCTTACAAAGGTGAATTCCCTAAATCCTCATTTGCAAAAACAGGCTTGCCTGATGAACTTAATTCCAATACAGGTATTTTGAATAATGGGAAATTTAGTTTTATACGAAGCGGTTTAATGTATGCGGATGTTCTTACAACCGTTAGTGAAACTTATGCAATTGAAATTAGTAAGTATAAGGAATTTAGTAACGGTCTACACGATGTATTGAAAAAAAGAAAAAATTCATTATTCGGCATTACAAACGGTATTGATATTAAATTATGGAATCCTGAAATCGATAAGCAAATTCCTAAAAAATATTCCGTAAAAAATCTTGAAAATAAACTAGTTAATAAAAAAGCTTTAGCAGAAAAATTTGGATTGCAATTAGTTGACGATAAACCTATAATTGGATTGATTTCAAGGCTTTATGATAGCAAAGGAATTGACTTAATTCAAAAAGCATTCAAAGACTTATTAAGCTTAGATTTATATTTTGTTTTGTTAGGAACAGGCGATAAGAAATACCACCAATTTTTTGAAAAGGCTTTAATGAAGTATCCCGGGCAATTTTCTTGTTACCTGGGTTTTGATGATGGTCTTGCACATTTGATAGAAGCAGGGGCAGACATGTTGCTGATGCCTTCGAAATACGAACCTTGCGGACTTAACCAAATGTATAGTTTAGTCTATGGAACTGTTCCTATTGTGCGAGCAACAGGCGGGTTAGCAGATACGGTGTCTAAGTATAATGATAAAGATGGATCAGGAAACGGTTTTGTATTTAAAAAATATGATGCCGATGATATGTTAAAAGAAATTAAAAGAGCCGTGAAGACATATAATACGGATAAAAAGGTTTGGAATAAAATAATGAAATCCGGAATGCGTTCTAATTTTAGCTGGAAGTCTTCAGCTAAAAAATACGTTGATATCTACAAAAAAGTTTTAAGTTAAAGTAAATGTCCTATAAAGCAGTATTTTTAGACCGAGATGGTACAATTAATATAGATCCCGGTTACTTAGGCGAACCTGATAAAGTTGAGCTGCTCCAAGGTGTTGCAAAAGGTATTTCATTATTAAAAAATAAATTAAAATTTAAAATAATTGTTATTTCTAATCAATCCGGGATTACAAGAGGACTTATAAGCAGAAGGGATGTGGATGCAGTTAATAATAAGATAAATTATCTGCTGAAATTGGAAAATACTTCGGTTGATGCTTTTTATTACTGCCCTTATCATCCTGATTTTGATCCGCCCAATAAAACTGAGTGTAGAAAACCTTCTCCGAATATGATACTTAAAGCAGCGGAAGACTTTAAAATAGATTTATCAAAGTCTTATATGGTTGGAGATGTTATATCCGATGTTATTGCTGGCAATAAAGCGGGAACTAAAACCATCTTATTGAGGTCACATGATAGTGATAAAACAAATAACTTGAATTATGATGAAAAAACTCCCAATTTTATAGCTTCAAATTTTTTAGATGCATGTAAATTTATTAAAAACGATTATTTAGGAAATATTTCTTGAGAAAATTATATATAATACCTGTTTTATTTATTGCTTTTGCATTTTTTATTACATCATGTAATGATGCTCCTACTTCGATCGGAGAAAATTTAATTCCTAACTCTGATAAAGTTAATGTTGACAGTTTAACTGTTATTTCCAGTAAAGCTTCGGCGAGCAGTTTTGTTGAAATTATTAAAAAGGGAACTTCACCGAGGTTATTATTAGGAAAGTATAATAATATTGAATCTAAAATGTTGGTTAAATTCTTTTCGTTGATTCCGGATTCTGTTTTAACCCCGTTGAAAGAGGATCAGATTGATGTCGTTGATTCTTGGGTAGAACTCTATCCGGAATATTCAATTGGCGACTCTTCCAACCAACTTCAATTTTCGGTGCAACATATAAACTCAGGTTGGATAGCTCAAAACTTTGTATGGGATAGTTTGCAGATGTTAAATTATGATCAGAATGATTTAGCTTCGCAATTTGTTTATACTGATTCTTCGATTACATTTAAACTGAATACCGATGTTGTAAAAGAATGGCTGAGAAGTAGAGTTGATACGTCGCTACCGGAAAATAACGGACTACTTTTTACTCCGTTGAACGAAGGAAGAGTATTGGGATTTCAGTCGGTTGCATTTGTAGTAAATGACAGAGCGCCAAAGTTAAAAATAATAGTTCAAAAGCAGGGTGCATTTACTGATACGATTACGGCAATACCTTCCAGAAGTGTTCATGTTGTCAATGGAACCATACCGGAAGAAACACCTCAAAATATTACTTTGCAAGACGGACTTGCTCTGCATTCCAAATTTTGGATTGACGTTTCCAAAATACCTCTTGGCTCAGCTGTAAACAAGTCTATACTGACATTTAACATTAACACTTCAGCTTCTGATGAAGGTTCAATTAAAACAGATACTCTCGGGTTATACTTTTACAAAGACTCTACCGCGAATATAGTCGACTCAACTTCAAGGGTTTTATTAATTAGAGAAGGGGAACAGTTTAACGGCGACTTTACCCGTATAGTTCAGCGTTGGGTAGATGGAGACGATAATCAAGGTATTCGAATTTATTTGACCGACGAAAGACGGGCACTAAATAAAGTTGTTCTCTATTCTAATGGTGTTTCCAATATAGTAAAAAAACCAAAGTTAACAGTTTATTACACTGAAAAGAATAAATAATGAATAAAATTACTTATAAATTACTTATAATTTTTTGGCTTACTTTTCTTCCTAGCATTTTTGCTTCGGGAGGTTCCGTTTATACCCGTTATGGAGTGGGAAATATTTTTAATTCTTACTCTGCAAGAAGAATGGGGCTTGGCAGTATTGGAACTTCCTTGCTTGGCACGGGTGATTTGAGTCCGGTTAATCCTGCAAGCTGGTCGAATTTAAAAGTTACACGTTTATCTTTAGGCGTTGGTTATAACGGCATTAATTTAAAAAGCGGAAGTACAAATGCTTTTTATTCGACAACAGACTTTTCCGGATTTTCTATAGGATTTCCGGTTGATAAGGATTTGGGAATTTCATTTGTCATGGGTCTATTGCCATTTTCGAGAGTTGAATACGAAGTAAATGTAAATTCTACTGATAATAATTTACCTTCCGGTAAATTTACTTACGATGGTAGTGGCAGTATTAATAAAGTTTATTTTGGAGCTTCTTATAAACTGCCTTTTAATTTGCAGTTTGGAGCAACTTTTGAATATTACACGGGTGATATTAAGTATTCTTCAACTGCTAGTTTTAAAGAATTTTCACCCTTCGCAAATGCCAGGTATACGGAAGACTTGCAATATCGTGGATTTGGTACAACATTGGGATTGATTTCAAGTGATATTTCAAAAGTTCTAAATATCAAAAAATTGACTAATTTAAGACTAGGAGCTTCACTTAATTTAATTTCTAATCTTAGGACAGATAGTAGCTTAATTACTATTAATAAGCTGGGTCAGCTAAATTCACTATCTACTTTACTTCAAACAAATATTCCCTATAAATTAAGTCTTGGAGCAAGTTTTAATTGGAATACGGATTATTTATTTTTAGTAGATTATATTTATCAACCGTGGAGTCAATATGATTTTAACAATATTCCTGACAACAACTTACGTAATCTATCAGTTGTAAGTTTAGGTTTTGAATATAAAAATTCCGAAGCAAGATATACAAGCTTTTGGGAACAGATTAAATATAGAGGTGGTTTAAGTTTTAAACAAACACAATATTACATAAACGGCAAAGGAATAGATGAGTATTCGGTTCATGTTGGAGTTACTGCTCCGTTAGGTCCAAGAAGCAATATAGATATTGGCTTAGCATATGGAATAAAAGGAACAAATGAGTTAAATTTAATTAAAGAAAATTTTGTAAAAGCAAATATTTCATTAAATTTTGGGGAACTTTGGTTTATCAGACAAGAAAGATAACAAATTAAGGAGTGTACAGTTGAAAATAGTGAACAAAATATTAGTAATCTTGCTTACTTTTTTATCAGTAGCAAATGCTGCTAGCTCAGAAAATGTTAACAATAATTTTGTTACAGAAAGCGATAGTCTTAATCTTATGGCGGAAGTTAGTCTTTTTTACGAAGCATATAAAAATAAACAGTATGATGACTGGACTATTGAGCAAGGGTTTAAAATTATAAAGACTAAACCGGATGCATTTCCTGAGCTCCATATTTATAGAAAACTGGAAAAAGTTATTTGGGCTGTACATGATGATAGTTCAAGCACCGAAGAAATTAAGAAAACAATGGCCGATAGTGTTTTATATTTATATGATAAAGCTATGAAATACGATACTGCATACGTTGGGAATTATTGGGTACACAAAGGCTATGTTTTGGAAACGTGGTTAAATGTACCACCGGACTCCTCTATTGCCGCATACGAAAAGGGTTTTACTATAGGACAAAATGTTAGTTCAAAATCCTACTATATGGATAGATTAGGGCAGCTTTATGCTGATAACGCAACTGATGAAAACGGTTATAAAATAAAAGCACTAAATCTTTATTCAAAACTCTCGGAAGAAGAACCTGAGAACCCGCGGTGGACGGATAGGATGTCCGCTTTAGCAGAAGACGAAGATCAGCTAATTGATATTATGCATAAATCTTGGCTAATGAATAAGGATAACAAAGAAAAAGCATGGCAATATGCTTCCACATGTATTAAGTATCGTTCTTGGGAAAATGCTATTGAACCACTTGAATACTTAACAGAAAAAGACCCGAATGTTATTAACTATTGGAAAGAATTAGCAAGAGCCTATGAAAAAGCGGAAAAGGTTGATAAAGCCATTGCTGCATATAAAAAATTGATTAAACTTGAACCGAATAACAGAGATAGCTATGTAAATCTTGCATTACTGTACAAAAAAATAGATCAATTAGCGGTAGCAAGATTATATCTGCATAAAGCTTTAAAAATTAGTCCGAATTGGGATTATCCGGTATATATTGAAGGTACTTTATATGAACAGGCGGCTAGAGATTGTGGATTTAAATTTGAAGATAAAATTGTTTACCAGCTTGCTGTTGATACATATAGAAAAGCTCAACATATGGGGGGAAATTATTCTGAGACAGCTGCTGAAAGAGTGAATGCACTTAAAAATTCAGTCCCAACAAAAGAGGATTACTTCTTTCGCCACTATAAAAATAATGATAAAATAAAAATCGGCGGCAAATGTTACGGTTGGATAAATAAAACAATAACTGTTAGGTTCTAAAAAAGTGAGAAAAATTATGTTTGAACATCTACAAAGCGATCCGGAGATTTTTAAAATACTAAATTCGGAAATTTCTAGGCAGTCTGATTATTTGGAATTAATTGCTTCTGAAAACTTTGTAAGTCTTCCCGTTTTAGAAGCTGCGGGTTCTGTTTTAACCAATAAATATGCCGAAGGATATCCGGGTAAAAGATATTACGGTGGCTGCGAATTTGTTGATGTGGCAGAGGATATTGCAAGAGATCGATTGAAAAGAATATTTGGAGCTGAATATGTAAATGTGCAACCACATAGCGGGTCACAGGCTAATATGGCAGTTTACATGGCTTTGTTAAAACCAGGCGATAAATTTCTGGGACTTAGTTTGGATCATGGTGGGCATTTAACTCATGGGTCATTTGTTAATTTCTCAGGTAAAATTTATCAAGCAGTCGGTTATAAGCTTAACGAAAAAACAAAAACACTGGATTATAATATAATAGAAGATTTAGCTAAAAAAGAAAAGCCAAAACTAATTGTAACCGGTGCCAGTGCATATTCAAGAGAATGGGATTATGCAAAGTTTAGAGAAATTGCAGATAAAGTTGGAGCTTATTTAATGTGTGACATGGCGCATCCAGCCGGGTTGATAGCAAAAGGACTGCTGAACAATCCACTGCCATATTGCGATGTTGTAACCTCAACGACACACAAAACTTTACGGGGACCCAGAGGTGGAATTATTTTAATTGGAAAAGATAAAGAAAATCCAATGGGAATTAAAACTCTGAAAGGTGATAGAACTAAGCTAATGTCTGAAGTTTTTGATAGTGTTGTTATGCCGGGTATTCAAGGTGGTCCGTTAATGCATATAATTATGGCTAAAGCAGTTGCATTCGGTGAAGTATTACAAGATTCTTTTAAATCGTATGCCGAACAAGTTATGAAAAATGCAAAGCAATTGTCAAACAAACTTACTGCGTTGGGCTATGATATTGTTTCCGGAGGAACGGATAATCATTTAATGCTGGTTGATTTAACGAGTAAAAATATAAGTGGTAAAAAAGCTGAGAAAGCACTTGAAAAAGCGGGAATAACTGTAAATAAAAATATGATTCCGTTTGATACCCGCAGCCCTTTTGTTACAAGCGGTATAAGAGTCGGAACTCCCGCTGCTACTACAAGAGGAATGAAAGAAGAACAAATGTATACTATCGCCGAGCTAATTGATAAAACTATAAAAAACTATGAAAATGAAAATATATTAACTTCAGTTCGTCATGATGTTAAAGAGCTGTGTAATCAGTTCCCTTTGTATCAGGAGCTAAGGCGATAAGTAACATCAAGTGAGATCAAAAAAGGCAATAGCAAATAGTAGTAGTACAGAACAAGAAGTTGAAATGACATTCCTCGAACACCTAGAGGAATTTCGATGGCGTACTATTTACAGTCTTATAGGTATTATTATTGGTACCGCCATTGCTTGGATATTTAAGGATTTGTTAATTGAAAAAATACTATTAAAACCTGCAATTACTGCTAATATAACTCTTCAAAATCTTAAACCATTCGGACAGTTATTTCTTTATTTTGAAATTGCGATTATATGTGGATTTATTATAAGTATTCCCAATATATTTTATCAGCTATGGAAATTTATAGCCCCTGCGCTAAAAGCAACTGAAAGGAAATATATTTCGTTTATCGTCTTTTTCTCTACAATTTGTTTTTTATCAGGAATTGTTTTTGCCTATTTTGTTATGCTTCCTATGACTCTTAAATTTGCGGAACAATTCGGAACAACCCAAATTGAGAATAATTTTGCAATCTCAGAGTATTTTTCTATCATAATAAGTATAATGTTAGGTTCAGGATTAATTTTTGAACTGCCAATGTTGTCTTTTGCTCTTTCAAAAATTGGAATTCTAACACCGAAATTCATGAGGCGTTATAGGAGACATTCTATTGTAATTATCATGTTCTTAGCAGCCATTCTCTCACCCGGAACTGATCCGGTTTCCCAAATTCTGCTCGCAATCCCATTGGTTTTATTATACGAAATAAGTATATTCGTCTCTAAATTTGCATCGAAAAAAAGATGAATAAGAGAAAATTATCAGAAATAAGCCGCCCCATTAAAATTGAATTAGAACAATTTAATGCATTGTTTAAAAATTCATTAAAGTCCAAAGTAGGTCTTGTTGACTTAGTGGCAAAATATATTTTGCGTCAAAAGGGAAAAAAGATAAGACCTCTATTGGTTTTGCTTTCAAGTAAAGTTGCCGGCGGCGTAACAGATAGAAGTTTTAGAGGTGCAACATTGGTCGAGCTGCTTCACACAGCTACCTTAGTTCATGATGATGTTGTTGATTCGGCGGAGAAAAGAAGGGGACTCCCATCTATTAATGCAGTTTGGAAAAATAAAGTTGCAGTTCTTATGGGGGATTATCTTTTATCACGTGGACTGTTAATTTCTGTAGAGGGCGGAGATTATGACTTCCTAAAAATCGTTACCCAAACAGTTAAAAGAATGTCCGAAGGCGAACTACTTCAAATAAGTAAAACAAGAAAATTGGATATTGACGAAAAAACCTATTTTAGAATCATATCCGACAAAACAGCTTCTTTGCTCTCAACCTGCTGTGAAATAGGTGCTGCTAGTACAACTGAAGATAAAGAAGAAATTCAAGCTATGAAGGACTTCGGTGAAAATCTTGGAATAGCATTTCAAATAAGAGATGATATCTTGGATTTTGTCGGTTCTTCAGGAATTATCGGCAAACCATTGGGAGGAGATATTAAAGAAAAAAAAATTACTCTACCTTTAATTCATTCTCTAAATAAAGCCAATAAAGCAGATACAAATAGCATCCTCAAGTTAATTAAAAATGGAAATGAAAAAGCAAACGTACAAGAGGTAATTGAATTCGTAAAAAAAACTAGAGGAATTGAATACGCTTATGAAATTGCAAGCAGTTATTCAGCCAAAGCAAAAAAATGTCTTAAAATTTTCCCAGATTCAGAGAGCAAACTTGCTCTAGAAGCACTCGTCGACTTTGTTATTGATAGGAACAATTGAATTAACTAAGCTTGCCTCGAGGCAAGTTTAATAAAATTATCCTTAAGAATACATTCGTCTTTCCCTTTCACCAAAACAATTTCTGCAATTATAGTATAAATTGTATTTCTCTTTATTCTTATGTTTTTTATTCCTCTAATTTCCCTCTCATTTTTTTGTTGCTAAAATATTTTCCTGAATTACATGGATAACATACTCTCTTTTTTTAACTTCCGAGTGATTGGACTTATATCTGTAACCTAATATTGGGAAATATGATTTTAAAAAGAAAAAAAACAGTAAGTAAAAATAAAATAGTGAGTTATTGAGAGTTTGTTAAAGTAATGAACTCTTTTTCTGAAATCAGATGCATAGCCAAAGGGAAAAGTGTTTCATCTTCTCTGTAAATATGCAGTCTCATTATTTCAACTATTTCTTTGCCTTGGTCGTAAGCGTATTCAAAAGTCATTTCGCGTGAAGTCTTATCCTGCATGCGAGAACCGAGTCCGAGAAAATTTAAGCAGAGTGCACCAAGTTGAGCAACTTGAATGTGTTCGGCTTCCATAATATCAACACCGGTTTTAGGGGTTTCACTATCGCTGTGTTCACCGGATTCGATAAGCTTTTTATGAAGCAATGGAAACAATATTTTCTCTTCTTTTTTGTTGTGCTCTGGTGTATTGTTATCCAAAAATGAGAACAGTTCTTTGAAGCTCTTATTTATTGTATCATTAAATGTCCAACTACTTTGTTTCCATTCAATAAGAGCAGATTCAAAATTGTTCAGAACATTAATAAAAACTTTATGCTCGTCCATTAATTTTTGAAGTAGCGGGTGCATATCTTCATACGCCACCGGCTTAACAGTTGATGGAGCAAATGCCTCCGGTGGAGCCATTGGCGACATTTCTTCTTCAGATTCTTTATCTACAAATCTTTTTATTGTGTCTTTACCATTTAATTTATTAGAGTTCATACGTTAATCCTTTAGTATAAAATTTATTTTAGACTAATTTAAAATTATTTCAACCAAATAA
>CBEVZC010000114.1:0-9987 GCA_965554225.1 uncultured bacterium
CTCGATTGAAGAACCTGACAAAAAGAATCCCAGTGAACTATTTATGTTCGAGGTAAAAAGAAGAAATGATCTAATTAATAAAAATAAGAGAATCTCTGATGTAGAAAATACTTTACTGCTTGCCGCTGATCAGTTTGTTGTAAGAAGGGACAAACAATTAAAAACAATAATTGCCGGTTACCATTGGTTTGGTGATTGGGGAAGAGATACAATGATTTCCCTACCCGGCTTAACGTTAACTACAAAAAGATTTGAAGACGCAAAAAAAATATTAAAGTCGTTTACAAATTATATTGATAAAGGAATGCTTCCAAACCGATTTCCAGATAACGATGAACCACTTGAATATAATACTGTTGATGCAACTCTCTGGTATTTTATTGCGATCTATTATTTTTATTTAGAAACAAAAGATAAGAAGTTTGTTCTAGATTATTTATTTCCTAAACTTAAAAATATAATTGAATGGCATGAAAAAGGAACGCGTTATAATATTAGCGAGGATACAGATGGATTACTTTACTCAGGAGAGGACGGAGTTCAGCTAACATGGATGGATGCAAAGGTTGGCGATTGGGTTGTTACACCAAGGAAAGGGAAAGCTGTTGAAATAAATTCCTTATGGTTTAACGTAATAAAAATAATGGGATTCTTTGCCAAAGAATTGAACAATAATGCTGAAGTAACTTATTTTGAAAACAAAAGTAAAATCATTAAAAAATCATTTAATGAAAAATTTTGGAATCCGAAGGGAGAATACTTATTTGATGTAATTAGTAATCATTACAATGATCCTTCTGTAAGACCAAATCAATTGTTTGCACTTAGTCTTCCGTTTCCTCTTATTACCAAGAACAAAGGTAAAAAAATATTAAGGCTTGTTAAAAAAGAATTATTAACACCTTTCGGATTGAGAAGTCTCTCCCCGCAAGATTCAAACTATAAGGGAATTTACAAGGGCGATCAATATTCTCGGGATGGGGCTTACCATCAAGGAACAGTATGGTCATGGCTTATTGGAGCTTATGCTGACGCACTTTATTATGTCTATGGAACAGAAGCAAAAAATAAAATTCAAAATGTTATTCCCGAGATGCTTACGCATTTATCAGAAGCATGTATCGGTACAGTATCAGAAATATTTGATGGAGATAAACCTCACACAGCAAAAGGGGCAATTGCACAAGCGTGGAGTGTTGCTGAATTATTAAGGGTCTACAAAAAATATAATGTGGGAAAATGATTAGTTCATTTAAAAAACATTATCCCGAATATTTAATGGAAGCTCTTGAACTTGGTCTGTTTATGATTTCTGCAGGCGTGTTTGTTTCTTTAATTGAACATAATGGTTCCATAGTTAAAGAATTCATTCCCAATTCACAAATAAGATTAGTTTTAATTGGAATTATAATGGGACTGACTGCGATACTTCTAATCAACTCAAAATTTGGGAAACGATCCGGTGCACATATGAATCCCGCATTGACTTTAACATTTTACAGACTTGGTAAAATAAAATTTTGGGACGCAACTTTTTATGTCCTATTTCAGTTTATCGGTGGAACGATAGGTGTTTATATTACTTATTTGTTTTTTGGAAAAGAGTTTGCAGATCCACCAGTGAATTATGTTATAACAATACCGATAAAAAATTCAATAGCAATTCCATTTTTAGCTGAAGCTTTTATGTCGTTTTTATTAATGGCAATGGTGTTGTTCATTACTAACAAAGCGAATTTGGCTAAATATATCGGAGTAATAGCTGGGATTATGCTCGCAATTTTTATTTCAGTGGAAGCGCCGATATCGGGAATGAGCATTAATCCCGCAAGATCATTTGCCTCTGCATTTCCATCAAACATTTGGACTGCATTCTGGATTTACTTAACGGCACCGCCAATTGGAATGCTGCTTGCGGCTCAACTATATATTGTAACAAAAGGTAAAAAAAATATTATATGCGCAAAGTTAAATCATGATAATAAAGTTCGGTGCATATTTAATTGTGGATATAAAAATTCAATTAAAGGATAATAAGGAAGAGGAAATGGAAAATCATTTTGATATTATAATCATTGGAACAGGTGCCGGTGGAGGCACATTAGCATATAAACTTGCTTCAAGCGGAAAAAAAATATTGATATTTGAGCGCGGTTCATTCCTGCCAAGAGAAAAGGAAAATTGGGACACAAAAGAAGTTTTTCAAAACGAACGTTATCACACAAAAGAAATTTGGTATGATAAGGACGGAAAAGAACTTCATCCGGGAACAGGTTATTGGGTTGGTGGTAATACTAAGGTTTACGGTGCCGCCCTTTTCAGACTGCGTGAAAGAGATTTTGAAAAAGTAATTCACAAAGGCGGAATCTCTCCGGAATGGGAATTAAAGTATAATGATTTTGAACCGTATTACTCTGAAGCGGAAAAGCTTTATCACGTTCACGGCAAACAAGGACTCGACCCAACGGAACCTTGTAGAAGCTCTGATTATCTTTATGAAAAAGTTCCGCATGAACCAAGAATTCAAGAAGTACATAATGATTTAGCAAATAAAGGTTTTAATCCTTTTTATGTTCCACTCGGAATTAAATTAAACGAGCCAAACGATATGCTAAGCGAATGTATCCGATGCGATACTTGTGATGGTTTTCCATGCCTTGTTAATGCAAAAGCAGATTCTGATATGGTAGGTGTACGACCGGCTATTAAATATCCTAACGTTACTTTAATAACTAACGCAAAAGTAAATAAAATTTTAACTGATGAATCAGGTAAGAAAGTTATAAGTATTGAAACAGAAATAGAAGGCAAAATGGAAAGCTTTTCAGCAGATATTTATGCTTTGTGTGCAGGTGCAATAAATTCCGCTGCGCTGCTGTTAAAATCTGCAAATAACAATCACCCAAATGGACTTGCAAATAGTTCAGATCAGGTCGGAAGAAATTTTATGAAACATCAAAATGGAGCGATACTTGGCTTATCCAAGAAACCTAATCCAACTATATTTCAAAAGACTTTAGGGATTAATGATTTTTACTGGGGCGAGGAAGGTTTTGAATTCCCCATGGGTCACGTTCAGCTCTTAGGCAAAGCAAATAAGGAAATGTTAAAAGGGGATGCACCTGCGTTCACTCCTGATATTGCATTAGATGAAATGGCGAAACACTCAATTGATTGGTGGTTAACAGCCGAAGATTTGCCCGATCCCAATAATCGAGTAGCACTTAAAAACGGAAGTATTCAATTAAGTTATACTGATAATAATACAGAAGCTTATGACCGCCTATTAAAAAGATGGACGGAAGTTCTTAAATCGATTGATTGCGGAGAGAAGATAATTCCTTGCTCAATATACTTAAAGAAGAAAATCCCTTTGGAAGGGGTGGCACATCAAGTTGGGACTTGCAGATTTGGGAGCGACCCTAATAATAGTGTGTTGGACCTAAATTGCAAGACACACGATTTAGACAACCTCTATCTTGTTGATGGAAGTTTTTTCCCTTCAAGTGCCGCTGTTAATCCATCGCTTACAATTATGGCTAATGCGTTACGTGTAGGTGAACATATAATTGACAAAATGAAATAAGATAAAGAATTATTAATGAAAGATACGAATTCAAATTATTCAAAAATACTTGATCGTTGGGATCGGCCGGATAAAAAACTACGGTTAAAGATTCTCCAAAGCAAAATTTCAATTGGGGTTTGGGTTTATTCGTTATCCAAAGACAGTTTGTTTCTTAGTTTACTTTTATCTTCTTTCAGAGGGCAGAACGAGTATTTGAGAACTATCAATAAATTATTATTTAAAAGTAGGAAAGAATTTTTATTGAGCAAAATTACGATGCCGTATGAATAAAGCAAAAATTGAATTTTGTCCCTTCTGTGCAGAAGAAAATATTTTAATAAAAGATTTGGATGTTTCCGGTAATAAAGAGTTGCTTGAAAAATTATTTAGCATTAATAATAATTGGAAAACTGAAAATGGAATTTGTGCCCGGTGTGTCGATCGTTTTGATGTTGAAATCTTACGTGAAGAAAATCTTTTACCGGATGATTCACAATTAAATATTACTACATTCCAAAATTATATCATTCCGCCAACAGCGTGGCGGTTAAATGCCGATCAAAGATTAAACGGCAGTGGAATTACGATTTGCTTTATAGATAGCGGTTTTTATCTTCATCCCGATCTTGGAAAACCCAAGAACAGAATTCTTAAAATTGTTGATGTTACAGACGAACAAAGGAGCGAAAAGTATTTTGTAGAGCCCCACAATGAAAGCTGGCATGGAACAATGACTTCTTGCGTTTGTGCAGGGAATGGGTTTTTATCAAACAATTTTTATCGCGGGATCGCAAGCCATGCAAATCTTGTTTTAATAAAAGTATGGGATAAGAATGGAATATCTACCGCTAACATTGCGAAAGGAATTCGATGGGCTATTAATAACAAAGAAAAGTATAATATTAGAATTATCAACATATCTGTAACCGATGATGATGAAATTCCATACAAGGAGAGTGAAGTTGATTTCGCAGCCGAAGAAGCAATTGACAAAGGAATAATAGTAGTTGCCGCCGTTGGGAATGATATAGGTGCAAAAATTAAAGCACCGGCAAGTTCTCCTAATGTTATTTCTGTTGGCGGAATTGATGATCATAATTCAATAAATCCGAATATTTATTCTCTCTATCATTCAACCTTTGGAACAACAATAGACGGTATTCAAAAACCAGATCTTATAGCACCAGCTATATGGATTGCTGCGCCAATATTACCCGATTCAAACGAACATAAAGAAGCTAAGAAGCTTTTTGCTCTTCTCTCACTTAAAGATGATATACTGATTGATGAATTTCAAAAACTTAAGAATGAAATCGATTTAGAAATTGATGATATTCAATTCAACAGTTTAGAAAAAATTAAAGATGTTATAAATAACAAAATAAAAAATAAAAAATATTTAACTCCCGATTATATGCACGTTGACGGCACCTCATTTGCTGCGCCGATTGTATGTTCAATTATTGCGCAGATGCTTGAAACAAATCCGGAACTAACGGTTGCAGCAGTTAGAGAAATTTTACTTACTACTGCGTTGCGTATAAAAAATGTTGATATAAAAAGGCAAGGCTTCGGAATAGTGAATGCTAAAGCCGCTATTGCGAAAACAATTAAGGAAAACCACAAGTTTAATGAAGATATAAAAAGATCCCCGATTGTTGATAGAATAGAGAATAAGATTGATTTTATTTATCACAACCATTATGCGAACAGCGTAATACTTGTAGGGGATATGAACGGATGGTCTAGTAAAGGATTTATTTTTACTAAAGAGAGCTATGGATATTGGAAATGTACACTTCCACTTTTGCCGAATGGTATTTACAAATATAAATATTTAGTTGACGGAACTAAATGGATTGCTGATCCTCTAAATGCATTTAAAGAAGATGATGGCTACAACGGTTTAAACAGTAAATTAATTATGGAATGACAGAAAATGAAAATGATCAGATTATTAAACACGGTTTTTTTAATAATAATAATATTAGTGAATTTATCTTTTTCTCAACCGAAAATTGTAAGTGTAGAATCGGTTGGAATAACTGTCTCGGATTTGGAAGTGATACTTCCATTTTACACAAATGTTCTTCATTTCGAAATATTATCCGATGATACAATTAACTGCAGTAATTATAGCAAACTTATGAACTATCAAAATTCAATTGTTAGGATTGCCAAATTAAAATTAGGTAATGAAAAAATTAAGCTAATTGATTTTATAAATGATAATAGTAAGCCTTTCCCAAACGATTCAAGAAGCAATGACTTGTGGTTTCAACATATAGCAATTATTACAAGTAATATGGATAGAGCATATAAATGGTTGATGAATAATAAAGTAAATAAAATCTCAGAAGAGCCGCAAAGACTGCCAGATTGGAACAAAATTGCTGGAGGTATAAAGGCTTTTTATTTTAAAGATCCGGACGGACATCCGCTCGAAATTCTTGAATTTCCGACCGGTAAAGGGAACAAGAAATGGCATAAAAAAACGAAAAAACTCTTCCTTGGGATAGATCATACTGCAATTGCTGTTTCTAATACAGAAGAAAGTTTGAAGTTTTATCAAAATATTTTAGGAATGAGAGTTGGCGGCAAAAGTGAAAATTATGGTATTGAACAGTCAAAATTAAATAATGTGGCAGATGCTCATTTAGAAATAACCGGTCTTATAACAGATTCAGGACCTGGAATAGAATTTTTAGAATATCTTAGTCCCCGGAATGGAAGATCTTATCCCTCTGATGCAAAGTCCACTGATCTTATCCATTGGGTGGTTGAAGTATCAATTCAAGGAAGCATTGATTCTCTATATAGCAAAATCATTACTAAGGGCTATAAAACTTATTCAACTGTAATGAATGAATTTGATCAAAGGCATTTTAATTCTGCTTTTATTGTATTAGATCCGAATGGACATAGGTTGTTAATTACAAAATGAAAATATTGAAGGTGAACAAGGTATAATAATTAAATTCGATAATTTTTCTTAGATTAAATTATTTTGCGAGGAAGGACTTTTATCAGCAATAATAGAAAGGAGTAATTTTACCAACAATGAGAAAACTTTCAGATTTACAGCAAGAGCAATAAGAGAATATCAAAATTCAAGAAATTATGCACCAACAAATGGTAGATCCAAATACCTAGAATCACCTCAACAATTAGCAAATCGACTCATAAATGAATTTGAAATAAAATGAATTTTTATCGTACAATACTAAGTAAAAGAATGTGAATATATATAACACTATTATAACACTTTTGCACCGAAGATATCGAATATAGCAAGAATAGAGTTGAAAAACGGACTAAATTCAATGTTTTCGAGGCCCATTTCTTACTTACAAGCAGAGGGTCACAGGTTCGAATCCTGTAGCTCCCACAAGCATAAAGCTTTCTAAAACAACAGTTCAGAAGGTTTTTTGTTTTAAAGATTTTGCCACGAATTCCACTATAACACTTTTAATAACACCTTTTTTCAAACTGCTTCAGCAATCAGATTATCAAACTTCATATATTCTATTACTTTCCTTACTTTAATATTTATATGAACCACAGTTCCTCTATCTAATAATATGAATATGCATTCCAATAATATTGCTCAAGAATCTTACATGCCCACTGCATGTTTTGGCATGGTAAACTCGAAAAATATCAAAGTGGACTGCATATCTTCAAGTTGCATAAAACATAAGTACGAGGAAATTACATCTAGAAGATAAAAATAAGTCAATATTGTATAGTCTTCAAAATACTTTTTAGTAATTTATTTTACAGTTACTTTAGTATATGTTTCAGTTATAGAAAATGGGAATTAGTTTATGCAAAAAACAATTGAAAATGAAATAAAGCAGCACATTGATGTCACAAATATACTAGTTAAGAATTTATTACCGGAAATTCATGAGATTTCTACTCAGCTGGTGGATACCATAAACAGAGGGAAGAAAATAATTCTATTCGGAAATGGAGGAAGTGCTGCAGATGCACAGCATATTGCAGCTGAATTAAGTGGGAGATATAAAAAGGAGAGAAGGGGATTACCTGCCCTTGCTTTAACTACTGACACATCTGCTCTTACCGCAATAAGCAATGATTATGGATTTAATTATATGTTCTCCAGACAAGTTGAAGCTTTAGCAAACGAAGGCGATACAGTTGTGGGAATATCAACTTCTGGAAATAGTGAAAATGTGATGGAGGGGGTTCTTCAAGCGAAAAAAATGTCTTGCAAAACAATTGCTTTAACCGGAAAAAGTGGTGGTAAACTTAAAGATATTTGTGATTATAATATTGTTATACCTTCCGAAAATACGGCTAGAATACAAGAAATGCATATTCTAATTGGGCATATCTTTTGTGAGATTATTGAGAATAATATCTAAATCTGTTTTACAAAATATTTGAGTTTGGTAAACTACTACTTTTTTTTTGATTAAACAGTTTATAGACTTATATTTTTTCTCCATTTCCTTTTTCTTTTTCAAAAATTTTTTCTCTTCGTTAGATATAAGCGAGGAAATGGAGAGCTTTGTTACAGGGAAGGTGATATAATTAATCCTATTTACTATTGAAATTGTTCGTTTATTAAATAGATGTTCGTTTTTCATTCCATCACCAATATAATTTTCCGTATTTTTTATTTGTAATAAATTGTTGTCAAAGTTACTAATAGCGGAGTTAACCATTATTTTTTTAAATCTCATACTTTTTAAATATTCACCCCACATTTTGTAATCCTTTAAAGTTCGTTGTTTTACAGATGGCGCGATTTTGTCTTTGGCTATTGTTCCCCAATGAGCTATAAAAATAGCGGAAGCACCAGATTTATAAAACTCCAATAATTGTTTCTTCCAACTAATTATTAAACTATTCGCCCTATAATTATTATACCCCGGTTCATTAGTTTCCGTAATAAACCTAACTTTATCTTTAAATTCTGAATTATTCTGTTGATAAAGAGTTCCATAATTTGACAGGGCTTTTAAATATTGTGCGGAAAAATTAAAATTAGGCTCAAATTCAAGAATATCAGCAGTTATCGCAGCATCAAACGGATTAACTTTTGAGCAGGCTCTTAAGTCTATAACAATTTCCCCAGCAAAAATATTAAAAATTGAAGATAGGGTTGGAAGTCTAAAAGTTGGTAAAGATGCAGACCTAATTATTTATGATGGTGATCCTTTTGAATTTACTAATCATGTTTGCACAGTAATACTCAATGGAGAGATTATACATAATAAATGCAAATAACCTTAATTTGAACAAGAGAACTTATATCAGAATATTCTAAGCAAATTAAAAAAATAATATTTAATTTTAATTTATGATTATAAAAAACAGACTCATCGGTTATTTTATATTTGGCTTGATCTTAACATCATTTGCTAATTCATTTGCTGCATCGATTAAACCGGCACGTTTATTTGCCGATTCACTAAAAAAACAATCTGTTACATTGTCCCTACCTTGGAAATATCATCCGGGAGATAATCTTGAATGGGCAAATAAAGAATTTAATGATTCCGATTGGGATACTGTGAGAACAAAAATTCCTACAACTGACCCTGCTTTTAATTCGTTTAAAGGAATAAGTTGGTTCAGAAGAACCATAATTATTGATTCTGCTTTGTATAATAATACCGTTGCTCTTTCCATGTGGCATTACGGTGCATCGCAAATTTATCTAAACGGGAAATTGGTTCACGAATTTGGTAAAGTAGCAAATAATATTTCGGATGAAAAAATTTATCAACCTCGCGGTATTCCAATAAATTTATTGTTTGGTAATGATAGTGTTAATGTTATTGCAGTCAGATATTCTAATTTTCATGCAACAAATGATAAGAAATGGTATGATAAGTGGTTTAGCTATGCCGGGTTTCAAGTTAGAATTTCTGAAATAAACAAATCAATTTTAAGCGCTGTTCATAATGATGGCATAACTCTTTCAATAAATATTGGTATTTCCGCAATATTTCTTGCCTTATCTTTTCTATACTTTGTTTTATTCTTTTTCTATTCAATGAAAAAAGAAAATTTATACTATTCATTTTTCACTTTTTTCATCTCCTTGAGTTTTTTACTTCAAATGCTTCCGCGCTTTAATCATTCAAGTCTTGACTTTTTTATTATTGTCGATGGTGTAAGATCATTAGTTGTAATATTTATTTTCCCGTCTTATTTAGCATTTATATATTCAATTTTTTATAAAAAATTTCCTAAGCAATTTTGGTTATTTATAGTAACTGCAATTATTATATCATTTTTTGCTTTTTATTTATCACGGGAATATGAAAAAATTCTTAATTATGTAATTTTTACTTTTATCTTTATTACAACAGTAGAAAGTTTGCGGATAATAATTATTGCAATTAAGAAGAAGAAAAAAAATGCATGGATAATTGGAGCTG
>CBEVZC010000115.1:0-9972 GCA_965554225.1 uncultured bacterium
TAGATACAAATTGGACTTTGGGATGGTTCTTAGGTACTAGAATAGAAACAGCTTTGGGGAATTATAAATTGGCAAAAGAGTACAGTGATAAGTATATGGCAATTGCAAATGTTAAACCGGAATATTTTTATGCTTATTTTTTGATGAAACTAAATCAGTCCGATTCTGCAATGAAAATTTTAAAAAGAGAAAAACAATCCTATGTTGAATATATTAAAGAAAATCCTGATGCTACAAATTTAGATTTTATTGCTTTAGCTGAAATTTATGCTATTCTAAGCGAAAAAGAAAATGCTTTCAAATTTTGGTCTGCTGCAATTAATAAAGGATATACTGGAATAGATCGTACCAGATATTATCCCTTTCTAGATCCGTTAAAAACAGATTCCCGCTACAATTTATTAATAAAGAAAATGCAAAGCAGAATAGATTCAATGAAAAATATTATTAAAGAAAAATATCCTACCTATAAAATTTGTAAATAACTCTTACGTTTCTATAATATTCATTACAGTTTGCTATATCTTTAAATAATATTTACACAGGACTCCTAATTTAATCCGGAAGTACTTTTACAAATAATTTCGATGCTAATGATATCTTGTGGCAGCTTGGTTTCTTTGCCTATAACTTATCTGTGATGATGCGTTATAAAATCAAAAAATATTGGAGACAAGAACACAATACTTTTAGAGACCAGTTTATTAACGTTCCGGCTAAAATTGTACGCTCCGGCAGAACCAACAGAATGAAGATTTACGAATCGTGTTATTTCCGAGAGCATTGGGAATACTTCTGTGAACTTATCTAAACAGCAAATATCAGCATCAGAAAATTGGAAATCTTATTACCAGGGTAAACTACTCCCTTTTTACGCAAATTCTCCCTTCTATCTATAGTATTTCTGTAAAATTATTCCATCAAACTAATAATTCTTCAACATAAAAGGTTTTTTGTAAATAGTTTCATTAGAATTCAGTTCTTTTCAAGTTTTGTAGTTTCGTTTTAGTTTTTTTTAGGTAATATAGAAAGTGAAGGTAAGCAAATCAATAGAGAGTAAAAATCTTTCATAAAAACACTTTGGTATCAAAGTGAAACCCTAAGTGAATTCAATGCGAATTAATTATCTTATTACTAGGGGAGAATCGCCATTCTCTCTTCCTCTTAAACTTACATTCAAAAATTATTACATTACAAAGACGAAATTTGTTTTTCTACTTAAATTTAAAAGAATAAAAATATTTGGGTTTTTTACTTTTGTTCATATCCTCTTGTCTAATGTATAAAATCTTATGGAGTCAAGATGAAAAAAATATTGGCAGCAACTTTATTTATCATAATCGCAGCTTCAGCAGTATGGTATTTTTTTATTAAAAGCGATGAATATAATAAGGGTACATTTACATTTGCTGAAATATCAAGAGGGGACATAAGTAACACAATTACTAGTACCGGGACTCTTGAAGCACTTTTAACTATAGATGTTGGTACTCAGGTTTCCGGAAAGATTAAAAAAATATTTGTGGATTTTAACAGTAACGTAAAAAAGGGACAAATTCTGGCAATATTGGATACAACTTCTCTTGCTCTTCAAGTCAGCGATGCTCAGTCCGGTTTACTAAAGGCTCAAGCACAATATGAACAGGCAAAAGTCCAGTATAATAACAGCAAAGTATTATATGATAAAGCATTCCTATCTGAAGTTGATTTCCTAACATCTAAAACTGCACTGGAAATAGCTCTTTCAAATCTTCAATCCGCAAAAACAACTTTACAAAGAGCAAGAACAAATCTCGGATATGCTTATATATATTCTCCGATAAGCGGAAAGATAATAAGCAGAAATGTAGAAGAAGGACAAACTGTCGCTGCAAGTTTCCAGGCTCCCACATTGTTTTTAATCGCGGAGGATCTTTCGAAGATGCAAATCTTAGCTGCGGTTGATGAAAGTGATATTGGACAAATAAAGGTAGGCCAAGATGCAAAATTTTCTGTACAGGCATATCCGGATAAGCAATTTGATGGGAAAGTAGTTCAAACAAGATTAAATTCTCAAGTAGTTTCAAATGTAGTAAATTATACTGTCGTTATACACTCTGAAAACAAAGATAATCTACTTCTTCCTGGAATGACTGCGACTATAGATTTTTATATTCAGCAGGTTAAAGATGTTCTTTTAATTCCGAATTCAGCATTAAAATTTCAGCCGACAGAAGATATGCTGACTGAATATAAATCTGAAATGAAAAATTCTCCTAATAATAATACCGGTTTTAGAAGGAATAAAGCATTTAATTCAAATAACAGAGGCGGAATTAGAAACAACAAAAATAATATAGGAAGAGTTTGGTATCTAAATGTTAAAAGTGAGCCGAGAGTGAGTATGGCTGTTTTGGGATTGACGGATGGGAAAAATACAGAAATAGTTAGAAGCCGAACATTGAAAGAAGGGATGAAGGTTATTACCAGTATAATAAGCGGAGATGAAAGTCAGACAAATTACCAAAACGTATTAAATTCCAGGAAAGGTTTACCGCGTGGCTTAAGATAACCGGAGAAAATAGATTGAATAAGATAATAATTAAAGCTGTTGATTTAACAAAAATTTATAACGTTGGTTCGGTTAATGTTCCAGCTCTTAATGCAGTTAGTTTTGATATCGAAGAAGGTGAATTTGTTGCAATAATGGGAGCTTCAGGGTCTGGTAAATCGACATTAATGAATTTACTCGGTTGTTTGGACAGCCCTACTTCCGGAGAATATTTCCTTGATGGCGTTAATACCAGTAAGTTGACGAAAAATGAATATGCTAGAATCAGAAATCAAAAAATCGGTTTTGTTTTTCAGGGGTTCAATCTTTTACCAAGAACCACAGCTTTGGAAAATGTAGAACTCCCATTAATGTATGATCGAGACAACAGAATTAAAAACCTAAATAAAAAAGCAAAAGAAGTATTAGAGAGAGTAGGATTGGCTGATAGAATTTATCATGAACCAAATCAACTTTCCGGTGGTCAGAAGCAAAGAGTTGCAATTGCAAGATCTTTAATTAATGAACCGTCATTAATCTTAGCAGATGAACCAACCGGGAATTTGGACAGCAAAATGTCTATAGAGGTTCTCAGTCTTTTCCAAAAATTGAACGATCAGGGTATTACAATAGTACTTGTAACTCACGAAAGTGATTTTGCAAAATTTGCTAATCGAATTATCTTATTAAAAGATGGGAAGAAAGAAAAAGATTCTATTGTCCAAAACAGACTATTAGCAAATGAAGAACTGTTGAGAATTGAAAAAGAACAGGTAGAATAAAGACAGAAGGTTAACATGCAAATAAAGAATATTTTGAAAGTTGCAATAAAAAGTATTTTTAAATCCAGGATGAGAAGTCTTTTAACTGCACTTGGTATTATAATAGGTATTGCCTCAGTTGTTGTGATGGTAGCTATCGGTGATGGTGCACAAATGCAAGTAGAGCAGCAGATTTCTGCATTAGGCTCAAATCTTCTAATTATTTTCCCCGGTTCAAGCGGTTCTCATGGAGTCCGGGGCGGAGCCGGATCATTTAATAGATTTACAATGAAAGATGTTGATAAAATAAAACAAGATGCTACCTTGATAAAGGCTGTTTCTCCAGTTGTAAGAAGCGGGGGACAGGTAATTGGAGGTGTTGGAAACTGGAATACTCAAATTTTGGGTGTCGCCCCTAATTATTTAGAAATTAGAGATTGGCCGCTGGTTTCCGGTGATTTTTTTATGGAAAGAGATGTTTTATCCAGATCAAAAGTAGCTGTTTTAGGTCAAACGGTTGTAAAACAATTATTTCCTAATGAAGATCCAATTGGTCAAAAAATTAGGATCAGAAATGTGCCTTTCAAAGTAATTGCTGTGCTTTCTGCTAAGGGACAAAGCGGAATGGGGAATGATAACGATGATGTAATATTTGCTCCTTCAACCACAGTTTTGGATAGATTAACGGGAAGGAGATATATCAGTTATATTCAAGCCAGTGCCATATCCTTCCCGCAAATTGCTGAAGCACAGAAGCAGCTTGAAAATATAATGCGTGAGGCTCATAAAATCAGACCGGGGGAAAACGATGATTTTACGATCAGGAATCAAGCTGATATTACAGAGGCTGCAACACAAACTTCAAAAGTATTAACTATTCTATTAGCATCAGTTGCCGGAGTTTCCTTAATAGTGGGCGGGATTGGAATAATGAATATTATGCTCGTTTCGGTTACTGAGCGAACTAAAGAAATTGGAATACGTTTATCTGTTGGGGCAAGGACTTCCGATATACTTATACAATTTTTAACTGAATCTATTGTCCTAAGTTTAGCAGGCGGATTAATTGGGGTCTTATTATCGTTCGGAATAGTATATATTTTAAATATTTATACAAGTCAATTGGCTTATATAAGACCTGAAATACTAATTATTGCCGTAAGTTTTGCAGGAATTATAGGCATCTTCTTTGGTTTTTATCCTGCGCGTAAAGCAGCAAATTTGAATCCAATTGATGCATTAAGGTATGAATGAAATTAATGTAAATATAACCCGGGTAATAAAATGAAATCAATTTATTATGCAGCAATTTATTTCTTATTATTTTCATCAATTCTCTTCTCACAAAGTAAAGCTTTATCTTTAAATGATGCAATTAAAATTGCGCTAAACAATAATTCAACCCTTGTTAAAAACACTAATAATATAGAAACTTTTAAATCACAAATTAAAAATGCATACGGAAATTTGCTGCCTAAGTTAAGTTTAAGCAGCGGATGGAACTGGCAAAGAGTTAGTGATAAAGGCGGTGAAAAGCAGGTGGATTTTTTTGGAGGAGAAACAACTTTACCGCCTTCACAGATTGATACTAGAAATTATTCGATATCTGCCAGCGGTAATGTAACTTTGTTTGATGGTTTATCAAATATTAACAACATCAAACAAAAAGAAAATAATTATAAATCTGCACACTATGATTTACAAAAACTTAAAGAAGATATTATACTTCAAACGGTACAATTATATTTTGTAATTATTAGTAACGATTCCTTAGTAAACTATCAGGACAAAAACTTAAAATATAATCAGGAACTTTTAGAAGAAATTAGAGAAAAACAAAAATTAAAAATGGTAACACTTGCAGATGTTTATTCTCAAGAAGCCCAAACCGCTAATGCAGAATTGTCATTTTTACAGGCAAAGAATAATCTGGAAAAATCAAAAATATCATTATTAAACTTTCTTTCAATTGATATAAGCACTAAATATAGTTACAGCTTACCGGTTGAGAGTGTTTACGATACAAGGTTGGATTATCAAGATATTAAATACTTATATAATGTTGCTTTGGAAAACAGATCAGACTATCAAAGTCAAAAGTATAAAATTCAAAGCAACGAAAACCAATTGAATATTGCACGTTCTGGATTTTACCCTAAACTTAGTGGTAATTATAGAGCTTCGACAAGTGCTACAGATATAAATAATCTGTTCGGACGAAAAAATTACTCTTTGGGATTATCTTTGAATGTTCCGATATTTTCAAATTGGAGTACTGAAACTTCTATACAATCCGCAAAGGTTTCATTAGAAAATAGTAATGAAGATTTACATGCTTTGCAAAGGCAAATACAGTCCGACGTAACCAATGCAGTACTCGATCTGCGGACAAGTAAATTACAATTAAATGTTTCAAAAAAAGCATTAAAAGCTTCAAAGGAAAGCTGGGATATAAAAAAGGAAAGCTATTTGTTAGGTAATGTTACATATATTGATTTACAGCAAACATATAATAATTATCTCCAGGCACAAAATAATTTTATCCAGGCTCAATATGATTATCATACAAAGCAGTATACTATGCTAAGTTCTATTGGAAAATTAAAAATGTAATTTATCATAATTCGAATTCAAAAGAATTTGTGCGAAATGTGCTTGGAAAATTTATCTAATACATTGTGCGTTCAAATAAAAATGTAAATCTTTAAAAAATGTTTATATTTTATTTCCGTTAATTTTATACGTACTTTTTTCTACTTCACTCTGATAGTATCTTTTGCTTTTAGTATAGTAGTGCCAAATGCTGGTTTGCTTTTATTTAATAATTGATTACAATTTTACTTGTATCTGAATTATCTGGAATAAACTTTCGGATGTATGTGATTATTTTTAATAACATTTTTAATATATTTAACTTGATATTTATTAAAAGAGAAATTCACAAATAAAAAATGGAGAAAAAATGAAAAGGATTAAATTTGTAGAATATTATCCCATTTCGCGATAAAGCCAGGGTTTGGCAAACTTCCAATCGCGCTTAACTGTTGCTACTGAAACGTCTAAAACTTCTGCTGTTTCTTCTAATGAAAGACCGGAGAAAAATCTTAGCTCTACTACTTTTGAGGATCTCTCTCCCAAAGCTTCAAGTTTGTTTAAGGCATCATTTAAATTTAAGATCTGTTCTTCCGATTCACCTACAATAATGTTGGCTTCTTCTAATGGAAGTTGGGTTTTTCCTTTTCCTCGTTTTAATGATTTTTTCCCCCTGGCATAATCCACTAAAATTTGACGCATTGACTTTGCTGCTATTCGAAAGAAGTGATATCTACTCTCCCAAGAAAGTTGATTAGAACCAATTAGTTTTAAGTAAGCTTCGTGAACAAGTTCTGTAGTCTGTAATGTATGCTTTCTGTATTCGTTTCTCAAATATTTAGAGGATATTTTTCTAAGTTCATTATAAACAATGGGAAAAATTTCATCTAAAGCAATATTGTCTCCTTTAGTAACTTGGTTTAGAAGAATTGTTATATTATTCGGCTTCGTCTGATGCAAAATATTATTAGTTTAGAATAATAAAATCTTTTGTTTACTTGAAGTTCTGCAAAACATTATTATCTTGGTTCATAACAAAAAAACATCTTAATGTCTTTCTTTAACGAAATAAAAGATCGTAAAGTCAGGAAATATCTGGCAATTTATATCAGCGCATGTATTACTACTTTAGGACTTGTTCATTTATTTAGCTTTAGATACTACCTGCCTAGTTATATTTTTGATACTCTCCTTGTTTTACTCATTTTCGGATTTGTTAATATATTTTTATTCGCTTGGTATCATGGCAAAGAAGGAAAACAAAAGGTAAAAATCCGGGAATATTTTCTCCATAGCGGAATTTTGATCATTGCAATTGTCGCTGCTTATTTGTTCGCACATCGCGGACCTTTTAAGATATTGCCGCTGAATGCAAAAACTGTTGCCGTATTACCTTTTAACAATATGAGCTCTTCAAAAGAAGATGAATATTTTAGCGATGGGCTAACAGATGATATCTTAACACAATTGTCAAAAATTTCCAAATTACAAGTAATTTCGAGAACTTCGGTAATGAAATATAAAAATACCGAATCAACTATTCCGGAGATTGGGAAAGAGCTTGGTGCCGGATCAATTTTGGAAGGAAGCGTAAGAAGAGAAGGGAAAAAAATAAGAATTACCGCTCAATTAATTAATGCCGGTAATGATGAACATATCTGGGCAGAAACTTTTGATAGAAATATTAATGATGTTTTCGAAGTTCAATCCGAAATTGCAGAATTGATAGCTGAAAATTTAGAAGTTAAGTTAGCCCCCAAAGAAAAATTATTAATAAAAACAAAACCAACCGGAAATATTGAAGCATACGCATTTTACTTAAAAGGTCATGATTATGCCACAAAATACACAGATAAAGATAATAATAAAGCTATAGAATTTTACAAAAAGGCTTTGGTTATCGATCCAAACTATGCATTAGCTTATGCAGGTTTGGCTTCGGCATACGATCAAAAAGTAAGAAGATATTATTACCCCGATACATGGAGAGATTCGGCTATTACAATGAGCAGGAAAGCATTATCGTTGAATCCCGATTTAGCCGAAGGTCACTCTTCACTCGCAAAAAGTTATGAAGCAAAGGGAAATTATAAATTAGCAAAGTATCATTACGAAGAAGCAATTAAACTAAACCCAAGTTATTATGCTGCAATCTATAATTTAGGAGTAGTACATTTTAATGAAGGAAATTTAGACAAAGCTTATCAATTATTAAGAAAATCAATAACTTTAGAACCGGATAATGTGTTCGGATATATAGTTTTGGGTGCAATTTACCAAAAGTTTGATTGTAATAATTTAGCATTAATGTGGTTTAATAAAGCGCTTGAATTAGAACCTAAAAATTTACTGGCACATGTTTATTTAATCGATCAATATATTCTAATGAAGAATTTTAATAAAGCTGAAACATATTTTAACAAATTAATTAATTACTCACCCAAATGGGCTTTCGGATTGTCACTGGGTGGAAAATTGAAAATGCTGAAAAAACAATACAAAAGCGCTTTAAGTTATTTAGATAAGTCACTTGCTATTACAAATGGTAAAAAAGAGTATGATTACGGATACACTCTAATTAAACTAAACAAAGTAGCAGAAGGGAAAAAGATTGTAATGAACGAAATTGCAAGTTATGTAAAGGCAGTCGAGGAGGAACCGGATGAATCAAACATTGGTGAAAAAAGCTTAGCTGATATGTATGCTATTCTTGGTGATAAGAAAAGGTCATTAGATTGGCTTAATAGAGCTGTGGAAAAAGGCTGGGTTGAATATCGACAAAATTTAGTCTATCCTTATTTAGATTCGGTCAAAAGCGAATTCCAATTTCAAAACCTGATTTCTGAAATGAAAATAAGAATAGACTCTATGAAAGCAATCTTACAAAAAGAAAATTCGACTTGGGAAGAATGTAATTGATTTTTAGTTATTAAAAACATCCTTAATTAAACTAATTCCCCATTAATTCGCTGATAAATTGTAAATTCTTCGACTTGGAGTTTGAAATAATAATTTTTAGAACTGCCGTTAACGGAACTGAAATAAACATTCCTACAATTCCCCAAATATAGCCCCACAATAATAACGCAAGTAATATAACGAGTGGATTAAGTCCAAGTTTATTCCCGTATATTTTAGGTTCAACTATATTACCCATAATATTTTGTAAAACAGTTATTATACCGGCAATAATTAGTGCATATGTAAACGACTCATATTGAATTAGCGCCATAATAGAAGGTAGAAGAACGGCAATTGCAGATCCGATATTAGGAATAAAATTTAGAACAAACGCTAATACTGCCCAAACAATTAAAAAGTCAACATCAAACAGCCACAAAACTAATGCGACTAATAGTCCCGTTATTAAACTTATCAATGTTTTAGTCGTTATATATTGCTGCACTTGATGAGTTATATCTTTAAAGGTTTGCTCAATCTCTTTACCCTTCTCGGCTTCAATCTGTACCTCCACAGCTTCCACAAAACTGTCGTCGTTCTCATCCGCATCATTTAATAAATTATTAACTGATTCAGTAGCGTGCGTTTGGATAAAACGTTTTTTTATTGCTTCAATAATTTTTTTATGTCCGCTGCTAACAAAAATGAAAAAGAAGAGCACAAAAAAGCTAGATGAAAAAATAGAAAGCGTTGATGAAAATAATCCGCTTGCTATTCCGCCATAATCAATATCCGCTAAAATAGATTTAATATTAAAATTTGCTAAAAGAGGTTCCGTAATTCCAAAAGATTTTGCAGCATTACTTACTATGCTGTTTAGCTTCTGTTCATAAACAGGCATAGTATCACCGAATTGAGAAAACGATTCAATAATAAATCTTGAAATACCCCAAATTAATAATATTATTATAATCAAATCTATAATAGTAGTAATGCTTTGCGGGAATTTTTTCTTTTCCAGATAATTATTGAACGGCTCAAAAATGAAGAACAAGAAATAAGCTATAACCAGCGGAATAAAAATAATTTGTAATTCTTTTAAAACAATAAATAAAATTACAAGGGCAATAAAGGATAAACTGAATTTACCAACAGGATCGTATATTATTTTTTTCATTTAACTTCAAA
>CBEVZC010000116.1:0-9803 GCA_965554225.1 uncultured bacterium
ATGGTTGAAGTCTAATTCCATAATTTAAGTTCCGAGGGTTCTGCCGAAGGCATCCCTTTGGGAGAATCCCTCCCCTTCCGCTATGTATTTTGCTTATATCTTAAAAAGTTTGAAAGATGGTACTCATTACTACGGCAGTACCGCAAAACTAAATTCACGTCTTAAAATTCATAATTCCGGGAAGGTAAAATATACCAAAGCTCATAAGCCATGGGCGCTGCATTACTATGAGGAATTTCAAACTCGTTCTGAAGCTGTTAGGCGTGAAAAATTCTTCAAAACTATTGATGGATATAAATGGTTGAAGTCTAATTCCATAATTTAAGTTCCGAGGGTTCTGCCGAAGGCATCCTCCAAAGGAGTCCTTCGGACCTTTGGGAGAATCCCTCCCCTTCCGCAATATTTTTTAGAGTATCATTCCCACGTTTTTATTTAATTGTTCATAACAACTAAATGATGAAATTTTAGAGTTATTGCCGATATTTAAAAATAAATTTGAAATCTCAAAATATAATAGTATAGTAATCTCTCCGGATTCACAAAAAAGGGATTGCTTTAAAGAAAAACAATACCTGTAAAAATCATGCAATTATAATTTTATAATATACTTATGTAAAAATTATGCTTGCTCCGGCAGATTTTTCATAAAAATCGCCAACAGTAATAATATCATCAACTTGGGAACAAAAATCTTCTTTTTTTAGATGAAACATATCAACCGTTGCTTTGCATGCATAAATTTCAGCGCCGGTATCATGAATCATTTCGATAAATTCGCCAACCGGTGGAATATCTAACTTTTCCATTTCCTGTTTCATTTTGGAAGTAGCAAATGCTGACATGCCAGGTAAGCCGCCGACCATTGTTGGAATATGCATTGCAGGGTTTCCGACAGTTGCAACTTTTAGATGATTCATACGTTTTTCGATAACAGCATCTAAACCAAAAAACGTAAAGAAAAGAGTTACGTCAATTCCCTCCATTCTTGCTCCGTTTGCCATTATTAATCCCGGATATACACCTTCCAATGAACCGCGAGAAATTATTATTGATACTTTTTCAATTTGATCTGCCATTTTATTTCCCTGTTTATTAAATGATTAATATTTATAAATTTTTGCTAAATTTAGCTTTATATACATCCTTTTGGTTTGGGAATTCCAGCAATTCTTGCTGCTTTTTTAGCAGGTCCTTTTGGAAACAATTGGTATAGCTCTTTTGTAGGAACTCCACTCTCTTTTGTTAACCTTCTTATTGTTGGACCGGTTCCTTTTTCTTCATATTCTTTGCGCATAAAATTAATTACTTTCCAGTGATCTTCATTCAATTCCATTATCCCTTCTTCTTTAGCAATTTCATTTGCTATTTCTTCATTCCATTGAGTAGCATCTACTAAATATCCGTCTGAATCCAGTTCTAAAGTTTTTCCTGAAATTTCTAAAGTACCCATTTATTCCTCCTATTTAATTTGATAATTGATTTATTTGATCTTCATTTTCTTTATAATTTTCATTTGCCAAGTTTGACAAAAATTTTAATCCGAATGCCATTCCACGTCTAACCTCAGGTTTATTTAACCTTTTGACGATTGTTAGAAGTGAAACATTTTCCGCAACCTCAATATCCAGTTTTTCATATACCGAAACTGCATTATTTATTGCATTCAGCATATTCGGCTGGGTTAGACTGCGAACTGTATTCAGAATTGTAACAACATTATCTCCCAAAGCTTTTACATCTTCAATTGAAAATGATGTAACTATTTTGTCCATTACTGTTTTTAATTCCTTTGCAAAATCGAAATATCCCTTTCTGTCAAATTCATCCAGATTTTTCAGCCAATCCAAAAATATTTCGCGAGAAACCGGGCTAAAGTCTTCTAGAAATCCTTTTGCATTTTCAAGCAATTCAAAAGTATTTGTAATGTTGTTTATATTACGATAAAGTTTTTTTACAAGGAATAAAATATCCGCTGAGTTTACACTCTCATGCATGCCTTCCAGTTCAACAATTGCAGTTTGATAAACATCAGTTCCTATTCGCATTAAATCGTCTTTTAAGTCTTCCATTTCATGTCTATGCTGACGCTGTAGATCAATTTCATGGAGAATTAAGTCAAGCTTTTTATCTAATTTGTCAATCTGAGTCTGATAATTGTTTTCCATAATTATAACCTCTTTCCGGCCATTGACATTTGTGATTCTACCGGCAGCTCTAATCCTTTAAGCAGAAGATTCCAGTAAATCCAGCGGAACATTATTTTTCCGTAGTGATTCATTTTTGTCTCTTCTAAAAGTGAAAATGGTCCTACACCCGGAAGGGGAAATTTACCGGGAAGCGGTTCGGTATCATAATTAAAATCAATTAAAATCCCCTTTCCAAATCCGGATTCAATATAACAGTTGGCATGCCCGTCAAATTTAGCTCTTAAATCTTTACCGTCAATAGCGCTTAAAAAATTCTCGGTTAAAATTTCAGATTCAAAATGTGCAACAGAACCCGCTTTTGAACTTGGAAGATTTGTAGCATCTCCAATAACAAAAATGTTCTCGAACTTTTCTGAACGCAACGTATGTTTATCGGTTGGTACATAATTAAGTTCATCTCCCATTTTACTTCTTTCAATTACATCATCACCCATATTTGTTGGAATTGTAATTAAAACATCAAATTCAATTTTGTTTTCATCCCACGAAACAATTTTTTTATTTTCATTATCAACTCTTCCTATATTGAAGTCCGGTATAAGATTAATATTTTTCTTTTCTAAGAAATTACCTAAGATTGATGAGGCTCTCGGTTTTGTAAAGGCTCCCGACAGAGGTGTTACAAAATGGATATCAACTTTATCTCTTATACCTCTTTCGGTAAAATACCAATCGGCAAGGAATATAAATTCCAAGGGAGCAACAGGACATTTAATCGGCATTTCTGCAATATTCAGGACTAACTTACCACCTTCCCAATATTTAAAGAAATTTGCTAGCTCCGTTGCACCTTCAATAGTATAAAAGTCAAAAATACTCTTATGCCATAGTTCTCCTGTCATTCCTTCTATCTCATCCGGTCGTATTTTAGTGCCTGTAGCAATAATTAAATAATCGTAGTTGAGAACAGCTTTATTTTTTAAAAGAACTCTATTGTTTTCCGGTTCAATTTTTTCTATTTCAGACATAATTACTTCTGTTCCGGCAGGGAAAAAATCTCTTTTGGGTTTTATAACGTCTTTTCTGTTGTAGATACCGAATGGAATAAATAAAAATCCCGGTTGATAATAGTGAGTTTCAAATTGATCAACAATACTAATCTGCCAATCGTCTTTGTCAAGAATTCCTGATAATTTGTTTAACATCATTGTGCCTGCAGTTCCGGCACCTAGAATAACTAATTTCCGCATAGTTGTTTCCCTTAATTATGGTAATAGTTCTTTTAGTTTATTTTTGATTGATTCACAGCTTCCGAAGCTTCGGTAGACTTCACATTCCCTGCAGTCTCTTCCTGTACAATAATTATTTTTATGATTTTCCATCCAGCAGGGTTTTGTGTGTCCGTTATAGAATTTACAATTATTCCTATCTTCAATACTACAGTTTACTATTGCCCAACATGGCAGCAGAGCCAAATTTCTTCTCATTCCTTCTATATTTATTTTATCTTTGTTTATTGTTTTTTGAATACATCTTACTCTTTCCAAATCCTGCTCAGAATACAATCTTTGATTACTCTCTTTACGAAATGGAATTATTAGTCCTTCTCGTTCATACATTCTCAATGTATAAACCGAACTGCTTAGTAATTTTGCAGCGGTACTTATTGTATAGATTGGTTCATTGCTTTTTGTTTTCATTTTTCCTCATCCTTTGCATTGAATAGTATCAACTTTCTTGCCATTATTTGATGTTAACTTTTTAAAGGATCAAACCCTACTCAACTCTATTCATATTCGTTCCCCATCTACGTCAAAGTAAAACTGAGAAGATTAGGCAAAGTTTAGAAAATAGTTCATTCTATCAATATTTACTAAAAAATTTCCCCGAGATAAAAACAGAAAAGATAAATATGATAGAATACAATATTAAAAAATGAGAAGAATAATATTCGCAAAAAAATAGACAGTATATCTTTTTAATCTATAAATTAAAAATATAATTATAAATAATTCTCATTCATGAAAATAATCCCAGTTATTAATTCTTTTATTAGATCGTAAACACATAATTGCAATTGGCAAGAAAGTTGCTAACTGTAGCTATCAACTTTTCGGATTATGGAAAAAGAATTAAATATATCTATAGATGAACCGATTTTTTCAATCAGTACTGCTGCTAAGCTGCTAGGAATTTCAATACCTACTTTACGAATATATGAAAAAGAAGGTTTGATTATCCCTTTCCGAAAAAAATCCAACCAACGACTATACTCACAAAATGATATTAAACGAATAAAATGTATTCGCTCAACAATAAATGAAAAAAAGATTAGTATAAACGGTATTAAATCCTTGTACGCCCTTATTCCCTGTTGGGATATTGTTAAGTGTTCCGAAGAAGATAGACAAAACTGTCCTGCTTACACAGAAAGCGCTCAACCATGTTGGACGTATGACCACAGCGGAAGAATCTGCGAAAGTAGAAACTGCTATGATTGTGAAGTTTACAAAGGATTAATTGACTGCAAAGACGTAAAAGAATTTTTAAAAAAGATAAAAAAACAAAGACAAGCTATTTGATTATAAATTAATGAGATTAAAATGCAAGAGGACATAAGAAGTATTAGTTTTAAAACGTTTGCAAAATTGTGCTACTATCCGGATAGCAAATTGGTTAGTTTATTATTCGATGATGTAATTACTCAGTTTTTAACTGCTCTGGAAATTGAGAATAGTAATATAAATCAGTTAGCCTCGTGGCTTAAAACATTCAAGTCGAAGGAAGAATTATTAGAGACACTTCAAGTTGAATATACTCATCTTTTTATAACAAGCTTTCCTTCTATTCATGCCCCAATGTTTAAATCCTTTTACTATGAAAAAGAAATTTTGGGGGAAAGTACAGAAAAAATCATGGATATATATGACAAGTTTGGTTTTCGTGTTTCAGAAGAAATGAAAGAACCGGCAGACCACTTAGCAATATTGCTCGAATTTGTTTATAGATTAACTGAATTGGAAAATTCTTACGAAGATCAGATATTTTTTATCAAGAATGAAATTTTAAGTTGGATTGAAAAGTTGGGACAGAAAATAAATTCTAATTCTGAAATACCTTTTTATCCATTAATAATTAACACAATCATTAACTATCTCAAAAGTGATGTAACTCAAAACGAGATTAAATTAGCGGGAGCTAAATTATGAGTATTACCAGACGAGAATTTCTCAAGCGTGGAACTATTGCAGCCGGCGCAATCTCATTACTTTCTACTACAAAAATAAAAGGATTGACCAACTATCCAAGAGGATGGAAAGGAGGTGAGCGGGTACAGGAAATTCCTTCAATTTGTGAAATGTGTTTCTGGCGCTGCGGAATACTCGGCAATGTAGATAAACACGGCAAGTTGTTAAAAATTGACGGAAACCCGATTCACCCGTTAACACACGGTCGTTTGTGTGCAAGAGGAAATGCCGGACACAAATTAGCTTACGATCCTGACAGACTTAAATATCCTTTGATGCGTGTCGGTGAAAGAGGCGAAGGTAAATTTAAACGTGTAAGCTGGGATGAAGCGTTGGATTTTATGGCCGAAAAGCTGAAGAAAATTAAAGCTGAACATGGTGCTGAATCAGTCGGATTTTTCCCGCACGGAATTCAAGCCAGATTTTTTGAACATGTTATGAAAGGTTTTGGAACGCCGAATATCGTTGAACCTGCTTTTGCACAATGTCGCGGTTCCCGTGATGTTGGCTACAAATTAACGTTTGGAAATTCAATCGGTTCTCCTGAACCTTTGGATTTTGGTAACACTGACTTAATGGTGTTTATAGGTACACATATTGGTGAAAATGTATTTACAGGGCAGAATCTTGCATTTGGAGAAGCAATTAGTCGTGGTGCAAAACTTATTGTTGTTGACCCAAGATTTTCAGTAGCAGCAGCAAAAGCTGATTATTGGCTGCCGTTAAAACCCGGAACTGATACTGCTTTATTATTAGCTTGGATTCATGTAATGATTTACGAAAATCTTTATGATAAAGAATATATCAGAAAATATGCAATTGGTTTTAATGAATTAAAAAATCATGTTAAAAACTTTACACCGGAATGGGCAGCAAAAATAACAGGTTTACCTGCTGATTTAATTGCAGAGACTGCTCATGAAATGGGCAAGCTGATTCCTAAAGTAGGGCTGCATCCGGGAAGACACGTTGCCTGGTACGGAAATGATAGTCAGCGCGCACGTGCAATGGCAATACTTACTGCACTTTTGGGAAGTTACGGAAGGAAAGGTGGAATTTACTTATCCAGTAAAATACCTGCACCGAAATATCCATCGGGGAAAAATCCTAAACCCGGTCCAAGAGCAGATGGAGCCGGTTCTATTTATCCGTTTGGTTCACGAGGGCTTGGAGTTACAAACGGGTTGGTAGATGCAACTTTAAATGAGGACCCGTATAAGATTAAAGCATGGATAGTTTACAGCCAGAACGTATTGCAGAGTATTCCGAATCCTTGGAAAACAAAAGAAGCTATTAAAAAATTAGATTTAATGGTCGTTGTTGATGTTATGCCTATGGAACAATTTTTATATGCCGATTTGGTACTTCCCGAGGCAACATACCTTGAAAGATATGACGATCTTTATACTGTTAAAAATGCAATGAAGCCCTTTGCTGCTTTGCGTCAGCCGGTTATAGATCCTTTATATGAATCCAAACCGGGATGGTGGATTGCAAGAGAAACTGCTAAACGCCTTGGTCTCGAAGAACATTTTCAATGGGATACTATTGAAGATTATATGGAATACAGGCTTTCCGGATTGGGAGTTTCACTGGATCAAATGAAGAAAAAAGGAATTGTAGAATACGATAAAGGTACTCCATATTACGATTTCACAAAACCGATAAAATTCAAAACTCGCAGCGGTAAAATTGAATTGTATTCACAATTACTAAAAGATTATGGTTTCGATCCGATGCCGGTTTATGAACCGTTAGATGAAGTTCCTACTGGGTATTTTAGATTAGCTTACGGCCGTTCTCCCGTTCATTCTTTTGCACGCTCGGAAAACAATGAAATCCTTCACGGCTATCAACCGGAAAACGAACTTTGGATTAACGAAGCGGTTGCAAATCAGCTTGGTTTGTACAACGGTGAATATGTTAATCTTGAAAATCAAGACGGAATATTAAGCTCTGAAATAAAGCTAAATGTAACTCCGGGAATTCATCCGGAATCTGTTTTTATGGTTCATGGATTTGACCAGAAATCTCCATTTTTGGAATTAGCTTATAAACATGGTGCTTCCGATACATATTTGATGAGTCGTGTAAAAGTTGATCCGCTTTCCGGTGGTACCGGAATGAGAGTTAATTTTGTGAGAATTGTTAAAAACGGACAGCCGATTATGGCTGCCGGTGGTACAAGTGTTGTTGCCAAATTTAAGAAAAATCGAAGCAGCGATTTACCGAAAAAACATATAATAGTCCCCCAAATTCATGAAGAATCCGAAGCTTCGGAAGAAGGATGTTAATTGTGAAACACAGAGACACACATAATTTTAATAAAATAACGTATTCTTTTTTAAGAATGTAATTAAAAATTAACGGAGGAAAAAATGGCTCGATATGCCATGGTAATCGATTTACGTAAATGTGTTGGATGCGATGCTTGTACTGTAGCCTGCCGTACCGAATGGGATGTACCAATAGGACACTCAAGAACTTGGGTTGAACAATCCACGATTGTTGGTGAATTCCCAAATGTTTCAGGTACACCTTGGGTTGCTCAGTGTAATCATTGCGATGAACCTTCGTGCATTGAACCATGCCCGACCGGTGCAACATTCCAATTAGAAAGCGGCATTGTTAAAGTGGACAGAGACCTTTGCATAGGCTGCGGAATTTGTGTTGAAGCTTGCCCTTACGATGCGAGATTTATTAATCCTGAAATAAATAAAGTTGATAAATGCGATTTTTGTGAGGCGAGACTTTCGGAAGGTTTGCTTCCTGCTTGTGTTACAACTTGCACGACCAATGCAAAATTCTTCGGCGATTTGGATGACAGAAACAGTGAAGTTTACAAAAAAGTTTATGAAGAAGGTGCTTGGCGAAATGAAAACGATAATGCATCAATCGGACCGAATGTTTATTATTTGGGAACACCTGAACAATTAAAAATTGTACAGGAAAAATTCGGACCGAGAAAGTCTCATTTAGTAGCTCCGGCACAAGCTTGGAAAAATATACTTAAACCGGTTGTTTTTGCAGCAATCGGGGCAACTTTTGCCGGACAAGCAGTTGCCTTCTTTAATCAATTAAGAAAAGGGGAGGAACCGATAGATGACTAATACTAATATTGAAGTGTCGCAACTTAAAAAAGCCTTCGATTATTTTGATTACCCGCCCCCGCTTACAGCTGTTGAAAAGGACAAGCTGAGACAGAGGAAAATGAAAAAACATGATGTTGCCATAATGCTTGTTCATTGGTTCAATGCATTAACATGGCTGTTTATGTTGGCAACGGGCGGAGCCTTAATTATTTCTTCTTTTTACAAAATGGCTCCCGATTTTTACATTAAAATTATGCGTTCTTTATTTGGAACCGCAGGAAATATGCTGGAGTTTCATATATGGCTCGGTGTTTTCTGGATAATAGTTTTTGGAGCTTACACTGTTTTCGGTTATAGAAAATATCTTCGCAAGAAAGGACTATCGAAAGTAGATTTGAGGAAAGGTGACATTTGGGATAAATTTAAAAACATCCAATGTATGCTTTTTGGAAATCCCTCCTTGTGCATAGACAAAATGGATTTGATTTGGTTAAAAATTAGGGTTCTAAGAATACTTGGTAAATCCGAACAACCGCTTCCACCGCAAGGTTCATTTAATGGCGGTCAAAAGTTGTATGGTCTTCTAGTTGCTTTAATGACACCTATAATTATGTTAACGGGTTTAATAATGGCATTCCATTTAGGACCAATTTTTTTAATTCAGTGGGCAATTCCTATCCATTTTACGGCAGTTGGTTTAGTAGTATCAGGTATGATAATTCATGTTTACATGGGTGCAGTTTTGCCCGAAGAAAAACCTTCATTTTTTTCAATGGTAACAGGCAGCACAAGTGAATTATTCCTTTATAAACATCATTTTAACTTTTGGAAAGAAAGAATATTAAAACAATATGAATGGCGAAGGAAAACCGAGGGTGATATTAATCTTCACAATCTATTACCGGACAGATTAGCTGCCGAAATTGATGATAAATTGGAAGAAGTAAAAAAACAACCGGAAGAACCGAAACAGGTTGAATTAGAAAGACAAAAATTTTGGAACCCTTACTTTGCTGGTGTTATGCTTGGTCTTCTTTTCCTTTTTACCTACTTTATTTTCGGAAGAGGATTAGGTGCTTCGAGTTTTCTTTCAAGAACGGGAACCTATATTTGGAATTTGATTGCTCCCGGATATACACATGCTAATGTATATTGGTCACATTATTTCCACCACGGGCACACACCGCTCGGTAATTTCATGATTCCTGAGGTATTAGGATTAATTCTCGGCGCTTATTTGTCAGGGAAAAGAGCAGGTCGTAACAAATTTGAAATTAATAAAGGTCCAAATATCTCTAATCTTAAAAGAATTATTT
>CBEVZC010000117.1:0-9759 GCA_965554225.1 uncultured bacterium
GGATGTTTGGTTATCAAAGAGTTAAAAATAAATTCCGATCAATCGCTGAGAAATCTCCAAAGGAAATGATTAATTCACTTAAAAAATCAGCATCGCAATGGGCAAACGGCAAAGCCCCGGATGATGATGTAACATTTGTGGTTATAAAAGTAAAATAGGAAATAATTTAGATATGCAAAAAGAAAAATGGTTAATTAAATATTACTTCTTGGCTGTATTAGGAATATGGTCAGTGTTTAGTATGGGTAAAACTCTATTGGCTCAACGCAATGAAATTAGGTTTAAGGAAATAACTACAAAAGAAGGAGTGCTTGATGATGTTGTAATGTCAATAGTTCAAGATAAGCACGGTTATATGTGGTTTGGAACAAGGTCCGGATTGGTTCGATTTGATGGAATAAACTTTCAAAATTATACATATGATCCTGACTTGCCGGATGGTTTAAGTGGAAATAATATTGTAGGATTGCATATTGATAAGGAGGGTATTCTTTGGATAGGAACAATCAACGGATTATGCCGCTTTGATGAAAAGTTGGGGCGACCGGTAAGAATAAATATTAAAATAAATGACAAAATTATTTATCCATACGTCCAAGGAATAGAGTCTAGCAAGAATGGATTGATATGGATTGCAACTTTGGATAGAGGGTTAATTTCTTACAATCCAATCTTTAATAAATCGGTTCAATATACACATTCTAAAAATGATAAGAATAGTATTCTCAGTAATAGATGCAGAATATTTTATGCATCTAATGATATCCTTTGGATTGCCACCGACAAAGGATTAAACACATTTGATCAAAAGAAACAATTATTTGAACAAATCATTCTTAAAAAAGAAAATAATAAAGTTGTCCAAATAAATAGTATTTCTTCCATAAAGGAGGGAACAAATGGAGATATATGGATTGGCACTGAAAACTCAGGTATAATAAGGTTCAACCCTGACACAAGAGAATTTACAGAGTATCAACATAATAATTCTGATAACAGTATAAGCAGTAATTTTGTTAGGTCAATCCTTTTTGATAATAATAAATTATGGATTGGAAGTGGAAGAGGGGCAGATGCACTTAATAAAATTGATCTCGAAACCGGTATTGTTGAGAAATATAATGTTGCAAGTGAAAATCAAAGAATATTTGGCAGTTCTGTTAATGAGATTGTTTCTGATAAAACCGGGATTATATGGATTGCAAGAAGCTTAAACGGAATTAAATATTTTGATCCTTTATCACCAAATTATAAGCAGTATTTAATTGACAATTCTGGGAATGAAAATATAGTCAATCGAATATATGGAATAAACCCAATATCTAATACTAGACTTTGGGCAAGTACATTTGATGGAGTGATTTTATACGACTTAGATCATGGTGTTCAAAAGCATGTCAGAGTGAAGGGAAATTCACAAAGTCTATTAAATGGTAATTCAATTTTAGTAAATAACGAAGTATGGTTTCCTTCTCGTGAAAGGGGTATTGTTAAATATAGTTTAACTTCAGAAAAACTCTCCTATATTAACCAAAATTCTAATAATAAAAATAGTCTGAGTTCTAATTATGTAAATACTTTAATAAAGGATAATGAGGGGATTGTATGGTCAGGCAGCAGAGATGGTGGTCTTGATCGAATTGATCCTAGAACAAATATTATTAAGAGGTACAATAATATTCCCGGTGATTTAGAATCACTACCACAGAACTCAGTTTATGCATTACTCGAAGAAAATGAAAACGAACTTTGGGTAGGTACAAATGGTGGTTTATCATTATTTAATAAAAATAATGAAACATTTAAAACTTATCATTATGATGCAAATGATACATCTAGTATAAGCAGCGAACAGATTTCATATATATTAAAAAGTAAAAATGGCACATTATGGGTTGCTACTTATGGCGGTGGATTAAATAAGTTTGATTATGATAAAATAATATTTAAAAGATATACATCTCAAAAAAATAATATATCAAACAATACTATATATTGTTTAGCTGAAGACGATAAAGGTTTTATTTGGGTTTCCACAGCTCGAGGCATTGCTAGGTTTTAGCCAATTACAGAGACTTATGATTATTTGATTGATCTACCGGATAATTATAAAGTAAATAAATTCCCCAATGGAAATATAATTTTTAGTGGTCCTCGTGGAATACTAGTTTTTGATGCTAACAAAATAAAATATAATTCTTACCCGCCTATCGTTTCATTATCTAAATTTTATATTAATTCAGAGAAAGCATCTAAAATAAATAATGATTCAATAAAGTATATACTTACTAAAAACGGAAATATTGAGCTAAAGTATTTTCAAAATAATTTTGACATTGAATTTACAGTTGCTCACTACAGTAATGCATCAAAAAATAAATTAAGTGTTTTCCTTGAAGGGTATGATAATAATTGGCGCTCACTTGCATCAGTTAGGAGTGTAAACTACACTAATCTTGATCCGGGTAAATATATATTGAAGGCAAAAGGGGCAAGTGCTTTTGGAGTTTGGACTGATAAACCTATTACTTATACTATTATTATTACTCCACCTTGGTGGCTTACATGGTGGGCTTATTTATTCTATGTTCTAATTGGATTAGCATTCCTCTATTCTATTAGGTCTTTTGAATTAAAGCGTCAACGAAAAAATGCAGCTATTAAAGAAAGTAAACTAAGAGCTGAAGCAGCAGAACTGCAAGCCCAAGGAGCAGAAGCACAATCGAGAGTGATTCAAGCGGAGAATGAACGCAAGACAAAGGAACTTGAAGAAGCCCGTCAATTGCAATTATCTATGCTACCAAAGGAATTACCGAATATTGATAATCTGGATATTGCTGTTTATATGCAAACCGCTACAGAAGTAGGCGGAGATTATTATGACTTCCAAGTTAGTGATGATAGTACATTAAATGTAGCCCTTGGTGATGCAACCGGTCATGGTATGCAAGCCGGTACACTTGTAACACTCATAAAGGGTCTATTTACATCAGAGGTAAGTAATAAGGAAATAATTGACTTTTTTAATGATGCTAGTAAAACCATTAAAGAAATAAATCTAGGTAGACTCTTAATGGCGTTCTCACTTTTAAAAATAAAAGGGAACCGGCTTCAATTTTCAAGTGCGGGTTTACCGCCAATGTATATTTATAGATATAGTACAAAAAGAGTTGAAGAAATAGACGTGCAGGGGATGCCGCTTGGAGCAATGAGGAACTTTAAATATAACCTGTATGAAACGGAGTTAATAGAAGGTGACTGTGTTTTACTTCTCAGCGATGGCTATCCTGAATTATCAAATTCTGAGAATGAGCAGCTTGGATATGAGAGATTACAAAATCAATTATTGAAAATATCAAATGATAGACCGGAAGAAATAATTGAATATTTCAAGAACTTCGGAGCAGAATGGGTAAATGGTAAAGACCCTGATGATGACGTTACGTTTGTAGTAATAAAGGTGAACTGAGTAAAATGATGCCTGTCCGCCGTAGTCCCGAATTAGATTACATTGTAAGATTTGCATTGGGACGAAGGAGGAATGTAACTTTTGTGGTAATTAAAGTTAAGTGAGAATCTGTCATTCCGAATCCCTAATCAAGTTGAGGACAGGTTTATTTCGGAATCAAATTCGTCAAAAGTAAGATGCTGTCCGAAGGACTCCTTGGAGAAACAAGTTCAGCATGACAGAGAGATGTCATTCCAAACAAACGAAATGAGTGCCGGTCTAACAGAAGAAGATGCTGTTAAGTCGTTAACCATCGAAGGTGCTAAAATGCTTGAACTTGAGGATAGAATAGGCTCACTTGAAAAGGGAAAGGATGCTTATTTTTGGCTAATTTGACAGCTCGTTTTCTACTGGAAAACTGGTCGGTTTTTAACCGGAATTAACAAGAAAACTATCTAAACGGAGAAAGTTCACCAAAAATCAAAATATTATCAGCAGCAGACGGATGGAACCCAAAAATCTAGCAAAAAAAAATGAAAGCAAAAATGTTTTGACTTTTCAAATATTTCATATCCCGATATTATCACAGTAGATTTTTTAAGTTTTATCCCCAAAACTGTTTTCTTGAGGAACAACTAAGTATTTTCTGGTATCACTTATAAATCCAAACAAATGTATGGTTGAATAGATTTTAAATACTAATTCAAGTAAATTTTTAGAAAATAAAACACAGCAAACAAGATTAGTTTATTAACCCAATTTTTAATAGCTATCTAAAACAATTCTTCCTTTTTGTCCAATAATTGACAATCCAAGTCTTAAACTCTAACTAAATTTGGGCAAACAAAATTAGACTAGTAGAGATAAAAATAGCTACTGAAATAAAAATAAAAAATTTAACTGAAGGTTATCAGAGTATAATTACAAATGGCAAACATTCCATTATTGGTGATGAACCAATATCTTCAAACGGTACTGATTTAGGATTAGCATTAATAGATTTTAATCGGAAAGTATTATCATTTGTATTTGATGAGAATGATAGCAAAACAGTAGTTGAAAAACTGTTGAACCTTTTTCAACATTATTCTTAATACGGAATAGTCAATTATTAATAGAGTATTTAAAAACTGTTATTTGCAGATATTGAATAGAATAAATCTATTTAGTCATTTGAAAATTGCCTTGCTCGTAGGGATAATATTGAATCTCATAAATCAGTTTGAGCTAATATTAAATTTGCAATTCGGGAAAATAAATTATTTAAAAACTATTATTACATTTTTTGTTCCATTCGCTGTTTCAGTCTATTCCGCAGCAACAATAAAAAAAGTTGAGGACAAAAATGATTAAAGCAATAATCTTCGATTTAGATGGGACACTTGTGCAAACAGAAATACTTAAAGCAGACTCTTACGCTAAAGCTGTATTTCAATTAACAAGCGGAATTGTTGAAAAGGAATCTGTGCTGAATATTTTTCAAGATTATGTCGGATTATCGAGGAGTGAAGTTGCTAGTGGACTAATTACACTTTTTGGTGCTGAAATTAAGAAATCCTCTGAAGTAAAAATAAATGATGAACTGATTGAGCTGCTTATAAAAACGCGTATGACAATTTACGAGGGAATGATTTCTAACCCCGAAGTTTTGATAGGATACTTTTGCAAATATAATATTGGTCTTCTAAATTCGGTTTATGAAGACAATTACCTAACCGGATTAGCTACAATGTCGCACTGCGCACAAGTTGAAAAAGTGCTTGACACAATGAGCGCTAAACATAAGTTCAAATATGTAATTACAAGAGAAGAGGTCAGCAAGGGCAAACCCGATCCCGAAATATATCTAAAAATGACAGACAAACTTAATGTTAAACCTGGAGAATGTATTGTTGTGGAAGATTCTGTTACTGGATTTAAAGCAGCTCAAAAGGCAGGGACGAATGTGTTTGCCGTTACCAATAGTATAACAAAAAAATCTGTTCATCAAAGTCGAATAATTGCAGATAAATTTATAGTTGATGATCCGCAATACTTGAAATCAACTATATACAATTCTATAAACGAGAGCGTAAATGAAAACTGAGAAAAATAGAATAATAGAAAATGTAGAAAATAAAAAGAAATGGAAAAAATGGGGTCCTTATGTAAGTGATAGGCAATGGGGAACGGTGCGTGAAGATTATAGTGAAAACGGAACAGCTTGGGAATATGTTTCGCACAATGATGCTAGAAGTAAAGCTTACCGTTGGGGAGAAGAAGGTATTGCTGGTATTAGTGATGATCGCCAATTGATTTGTTTTTCAGTTGCACTTTGGAATAAAAAAGATCCAATTATTAAAGAAAGATATTTTGGATTAACCGGAAATCAAGGGAACCATGGCGAGGATGTAAAAGAATATTATTACTATTTAGATAATACTCCAACCCACTCATATATGAAAATGTTGTATAAATATCCTCAATCGCAATTCCCATATTCAAAGTTGATTGAAGAAAACAATAAACGCGGTAAAGCAGACCATGAATACGAACTAATAGACACAGGAATCTTTAATGAGAATAAATATTTCGATGTATTTGTTGAATACTCAAAAAAATCTGATGAAGATATATTAATAAAAATAACTGCTCATAATAGAGGAGCTGAAAAAGCTAAAATTAATATTTTACCGCAAATTTGGTTCAGAAACACTTGGAGTTGGGGAAAAGATAATAGAAAACCAGAACTGTTTTTAAGTGAAAATAATTCAATAAGAATAATCCATCATGAACTAGGGGAGTACAATCTCTATTTTAAAAATAATCCGGATACATTATTCTGTGAAAACGAAACTAATTATAAAAAATTGTATAGTTCAGAAAATATCTCTCCTTTTGTAAAGGATGGAATTAATGACTTCATTACAAATAATAATGAAAATTCTGTAAATCCACAAAAAACCGGTACTAAGGCTGCATGTAATTACGATCTAGAAATTGAGGGAGAATCTTCTGCAATTGTTAACTTAAAGTTAACTAAAAGATCGTTATCAAAACCATTTGATAATTTTGAAAAAATATTCTTAACCAGAAAAAAAGAAGCCGATGACTTTTACGGTGAAATTCAAAAAGACTTAAAAAGTGAAGATGCTAAAAATGTTCAAAGACAAGCATTCGCGGGTATGCTTTGGAGTAAACAATTTTATTACTTCGATGTTGAAGAATGGATCGATGGTGATAAGAGTCAGCCCAAACCCCCAGAAAATAGAAAAGATGGTCGCAATAAAGATTGGCTTCATTTAAATAATGCAGATATTATTTCAATGCCCGATAAATGGGAATATCCTTGGTATGCTACTTGGGATCTAGCATTTCATTGTATTCCACTTTCAATGATTGATTCTGAATTTGCTAAAGAACAACTGATATTATTTACACGCGAATGGTATATGCATCCAAATGGACAGCTGCCGGCATATGAATGGAATTTTTCCGATGTTAATCCTCCTGTACATGCTTGGGCGACTTGGCGTGTTTATAAAATTGATCAAAAACTAAATGGCAAATATGATAATGATTTTCTTGAAAGAGTTTTCCACAAATTACTTTTAAACTTTACATGGTGGGTAAATAAAAAGGATCACGATGGTAATAATATTTTTCAAGGTGGTTTTCTTGGATTAGATAATATTGGAGTATTCGATCGAAGTGCCGATCTTCCAACCGGCGGGCATTTAGATCAAGCTGACGGAACAAGTTGGATGGCTTTGTTTTCTTTAAATATGTTAAGAATTTCACTTGAGCTCTCAAAAACTAAACCTATATATCAAGATCTTGCAACAAAGTTTTTCGAGCATTTTTTATATATAGCACAATCAATGACCAATATGGGATGCAAAGGCGTTGGGCTGTGGGATGATAAAGATGGTTTTTATTATGATGCTCTTCATGTGGATGATAAAATATCTCATTTAAATATTAGATCCATGGTAGGTTTAATCCCCCTTTTTGCGGTTGAGGTTTTAGAACCGGATTTATTAAAACAACTACCAGAATTTGAAGCAAGACTTAATTGGTTTCTTAAAAACAAACCTGAAATGGCAAAATTAATTTCACGTTGGAATGAAAAAGGCTTCGGTGAAAGAAGTCTGCTTTCCTTACTTCGAGGTCACCGCATGAAGAAGTTGTTAAATAGAATGCTGGATGAAACTGAGTTTCTTTCAGAATATGGAATTCGTGCTCTATCTAAATATCATGAACAACAGCCTTATGAATTTTTTATAGATGGCAGTAAGCTCGAAGTAAAATATATGCCAGCAGAATCAGATAGTGGATTATTTGGCGGTAATTCAAATTGGCGTGGTCCAATATGGTTTCCCGTAAATTTTTTAATACTCGAATCTCTTTACAAGTTTCATCATTACTATGGTGATGAATTTAAAATTGAATGTCCGACCAATTCCGGAAATTATGTTACAATAAAGGATGCAGCTGATGAACTTGCAAAAAGACTTTCCAATATATTTCTAAAAGATGAAAACGGCTTAAGAGCAGCTTACGGATATAATAAAATGATGCAAAATGACCAACATTTTAAAGATTATATCTTATTCCATGAATACTTCCATGGAGATAATGGAAGAGGTGTTGGTGCATCACACCAAACCGGATGGACGGGTTTAATAGCAAAAATTTTACAACCAAAAAATGGGTAAAAAAATGAGTAAAAATTTAGAAAATATTCCACCAGTAACAATGCCGGCTTGCTCGGAAATTAAAATGTTAAGGGGACAAAAGGCATTAGTTACAGGAGCAAATTCCGGAATTGGCAAGGGCGTTGCAATTGAACTTGCAAAAGCCGGGGCAGATGTAGTTATTAATTATCGGGGAAATGAACAAGCTGCGTTAGATCTGGTTGATCAAATTAAAAAAAATTGTGGTGTTAATTCATTTGCCTGTTATGCTGATGTCTCAAATGAAAATGATGTGAAAGCAATGTTTGAAAAAATGATCAATGAATTTGGTACAATTGATATTTTAGTAAATAATGCCGGTCTTCAAAAAGATGCACCAATTGACGAAATGACTCTAGAGCAATGGAATACTGTAATCAGTGTTAATCTTACGGGTCAGTTTCTTTGTGCAAGAGAAGCAGTTAAAGAATTTAAAAAAAGAGGAGTTGTTCCAAATGTTTCTTGTTCTGCTGGTAAAATAATTCATATTAGTTCAGTTCATGAAGTAATACCCTGGGCCGGACATGCAAATTATGCAACTTCAAAAGGGGGAATAATGCTAATGATGAAAAGTATAGCGCAAGAAGTTGCCAAATATAGAATTCGTGTAAATAGTATTTCTCCAGGAGCAATAAAAACTCCAATTAACACTTCCGCATGGGAAACCCCGGAAGCTTATGATGATTTGATGAAGCTTATCCCTTACAATAGAATTGGTGAAGTCGAAGATATCGGCAGAGCTGCAGCTTGGCTGGCATCAGATTATGCAGATTATATCAACGGGACAAGCTTGTATATTGATGGTGGAATGACTTTGTATCCGGGATTTGCTACGGGCGGATAAGAATTAATCGAATTTTAAAAATAGGTGGATTATGCAAAATCAAGTAATTAATGAGAATAAAAGCCTAGAGGAACTTCTAAATTATGAATGGTTAGAAACAAATGGGCTTGGTGGCTGGAGTAGTTCAACAATTATTGGAACCAATACTCGAAGATATCATGCATTATTAATGTCTGCAAGAAAATCTCCGGTTGATAGATATGCTATGGTCTCCAGATTTGACGAGAAAATAATTATTGAGGACAGAACTCATAGTCTTTCAACAAATATTTATCCTAATGCAATAAACCCTGAAGGGTATCTAAATTTTTATAAATTTGAAAAAAAATTATTTCCTGAATTTTACTATATAGTTGAAGGGATCACAGTTAAAAAAACTATTGCAAGTATTTATGGAGAAAATACTGTAATAGTATCCTATGAGGTATTCGATAATATTAAACCCATTGAGATTGAAATTAAACCTTTTTTATCACCAAGGCATTATCATTCATTAAAAAATGCTGTTCCCTCTTCTGATTATTCAATTGATTATTTTGATAAAATACTAAGATTAAAAAGAGCGTGTGATAAAGAACGGGTATTTATAAAAACTGTCGACGGAGATTTTATTTCAGCACCTGACATTTATTATAACTATGAATTCCCGAATGAAAGAGAAAGAGGATTGGATTATAATGAGAATCTATATACACCCGGGTACTTCAAAGTAAAAATTAATTCTAAGAATAAAATATGTTTTTTAATCTCGA
>CBEVZC010000118.1:0-9695 GCA_965554225.1 uncultured bacterium
AGAGCGGAGAGGGCGGGATTCGAACCCGCGGTACCCGTTACAGGTACGGCAGTTTAGCAAACTGCTGGATTAAGCCACTCTCCCACCTCTCCAAAAAAAAGTTTGTGAAAAGAATTTCAAGACTTGGTTAAAGCTTATAAAAATTAGAGATACCAAAGAACTTGTACATTCTTTTTTGAGACAAGAATCAATAAAAATGAACTGAAAATATAAAGATTTTTATCTTAAGTTGAAATATGATTTTTCACTTTCGCTCGAATAACCTTATTCTTTTGTCCAATTTATAAGTACCAAATTATTCTCTTGAAATCACAAATGATTATAGTTAAAATTATAAGTAAAAGAAAACGGAAAAATTTTATGATTATCAATGGTTAAAACGTTACTATCTTTCAGAATATTAAAGATGTTTATCTTTTTTCTCTATGTTATTTTATCAAATGTCTCAATAGCGCAAAACACAGGTACATTCAGAGGTTTCGTAAAAGATTCTTCAAATGGTGAAGCATTAGCTTTTGCAAATATACTAATCAAAGAACTCGATAGAGGTACAACTTCCGATTTTAGAGGATATTTTATCATTCCTAAAGTTCCTTCTAGGAATAGATATACTGTAATAATTTCTTATGTAGGATATAGAAGTAAAAAAATAATAATTGCAATAAAGAAAAATAAAATAACGGAAACCGAAGCATTCCTAAGTCCGGTCAGTATTGAAATAGGTACCGTTGAAAAAACAGCAGAGAAAATAAGTGAGGAGAATGTTACCAACATTGGTGTTCAAAGGATTCCTATAAGACAATTGGAAGCCTTGCCCAAAAGTGTTGAACTAGATATATTTAGAGCCATTCAATATTTACCGGGTGTACAAAGTACCAGTGATATATCTGCTAGGTTGTTTGTAAGAGGCGGAGCAAGTAATCAAAATTTATTTTTGTTAGATGATATCCCGATTTATAATCCTTATCATGCATTAGGCTTATTTGGCGCTATTGACCCCGAAGTTATTAATAATGTGGAAATACATTTAGGTGGGTTTTCGTCTGAGTATGCAGGTAGACTTTCATCCGTTGTTAAGATGAATGCTAAAGACGGGAATAATAGAAGATACAATGCTACACTTGCTGCCAGTTTACTTTCTTTTAAAGGTTCTTTACAAGGACCTTATTCTAAGGGATCATTCATCCTCTCTGCTAGAAAAAGTAATAACAATAAAATATTAGGAAAGTTTTTGAATGATAAAAATGTCCCTATCAATTTTTACGATATGTTTTTTAAGGGAACTTTAGTTGATTCAGCATTTATGCCGGGTGGAAAGTTCAGCGTTATTGGCTTTTTTAGTGGAGATAAAATTAGTAATAATCCTACATTGGCAGATGTTAAATGGGCAAATAGTGCAATAGGTTTTAAATGGTTTCAAGTAACAAAATTACCTATGTTCTACACAGTATTATTTTCCGTAACAAATTTTTTCGGTGAAATAAATCCAAAATTAAGTAAAGTTAAACCCTTAAAAAATAATCTGATTGATTACACAGCTAAAGTCGATCTTTCTTATGTATACGATAGTAAGGATGAATTGAAGGTTGGAATGAAAATAAAGGAAGTAACAACAAGCTTGATATTAAAAAACAGTCTAGGAATAACTTCAGATATTGGACAATCGGAATTCGCAAATGCTAATTTGAGTGTCTATACACAATATAAAATATTAAGATTTGAAAAATTTATGGCAAACATCGGGTCTAGAATAAATTTGGCTGGACTTTCCCGCGGAGGAAACACAAGATATTTTGAACCTCGTGCAAGTTTATCTTATCAACCGGTAAAACAATTTGCTATCAAACTTGCATGGGGATTATATCAGCAAGAAATTACAACACTGACGGACGAAGATGATGTGATAACATTTTTTGAACCTTGGTTTATTACACCATTATATTTAACTCCATCCAGGGCTATACATTATATCGCCGGAATTGAGATGAATTTAAATAATAGTTTACTGATTGACTTAGAAGGATACTATAAAATAGAAAAGAACATTCCTACATTAAATGATAAAAAAATCTTTCCGGATGATCCTGACCTTGTTGTGGGTAAAAGTATTTCTTATGGAGTTGATTTTTTATTGAGGTATAGTCATCGACTTTTTAATTTTTCATCTTCATACTCTTTAGCATGGGCAAGTAAGGAAGTAAACGGTAATAAGTACCGACCTCGATTTGATATTCGTCATTCACTTAAATTTCTCTTTCTGTACAAACTACCATGGGGAATAAAAGCAAGTGCAACTTGGTTATTTAACTCAGGTTTACCATTTACGAGGTTTGCCGGTTATTATGATAAACTTTATCTTGATAGTAGTCCCAATTTATTCTCTATTTTCGGTTCTCAAATTCCTTCTCAATTATTAGAAGGAAGAAATGTTTCCCGGTTGCCGTTCTATCATAGACTTGATATTGGGTTATCAAAGAAATTTGATATTAGTAGATTTAAAATTTATTTGGATTTAAGTTTAATAAATCTATATAACAGAAAAAACATATTCTATTTTGATAGAGAAAATGGAAAAAGAATAAATATGCTGCCTTTTTTACCGACCGCAACAATTAAAGTTGAATTATGATAAATAAATTAAAATATATTTTAATGCTTGTGTATTTAATATTATCTACATCTTGTGATGATACGGTTTCGTTTAAAGCTCCGTTAGATAAAGAATATGTAATGTACTCGATAGTTAATGGCGAAAGCAGCAATCAAACTGTGTTTTTGGGAGAAAGTTATGATGTAAACGGATTTGATCCCTTTTCAAATACTAATGACCAATCTATAGGTGATGCAGAAGTAAGTTTTATTATCAATGGAGAAAGTTATGTATTTCAAGATACCTTAAGCAATCAATTCAATAATAAGCGTTTCTCAGAACCAATGCACTTTTATGTAGTTCATAATTTGCCCGATTTAACAACAGGTACAATTAAGTTAAATGCTAAACTTAAGAATGGAAAAGAATTAAGTTCTATTCTTGATATACCGTATTTTAGTTTATTTGTATTTGAACATGAGGAAGTCAGTATATTCAAAAAGATGGAAAAGAACTATGTTTTAATAAAATGGAATGTTAAAGGGTCTACAACAGACATATCCTTTTTACCAAGATTAGTAATTAATTATGAATATAATAATGGAAATGACCATAAGGAAATGATTAAAGTAGTTCCGAAGAATTACGTCCTTCAAGGAGAATATTTCCCGGTATTTCCACCGGCATCAAAAGAAAAGGTTATTTTATATCAAAAAAGTGCAATTGATAGAGCATTAGCTGAAATATCTGTTGCAGATACAAATAAGAGTCACTACACAATTAAAGGCGGGGAATTCGAAGTTTATATTCTTGATGTTAATTTGAACCAATATTATTCATCAATTAATACTTTCGAAGATGGGTTTACGGTTAAATTATATGAACCGGTTGTTACTAATATTAATGGCGGGCTTGGTCTGTTTGGAGCCTATAAAAAAAGAAGCATTCCGGTTATTTTAGAAAAGAATTATATTGAGTCATTCGGTTATAAATCCCAAGAGTAGAATATAAGCAAAACTTTTTAGTTTTGTATCTCAGCCTTATTTAAAATATGATCTAATTTCCTTTTTAATTTATCTTTGCAAGGCTTTGCTTGTTTATAAATTAATTCGGCTTTCATAAAATCATGAACTCTAATTCCTTTAATATTTGTACTAATCAAAATATCGGGTTTGGAAAATTTTAGTTTCCCTGCAATTATGGATTTCTGCATTATTTGATAAGTAGAAAATAATAATTCGTGTGCAGGCGGAATCATTTCTTCCATTTTTGATTTTGGGGCTGTAACATCGATAGCAATTGTAATATCGGAATCATCTTGAATAATATCATAAGGAAGGGGATTAACCATTCCACCATCTATCAACAATCTTTTATTTAATCTTACAGGCATAAACAAACCGGGAATTGAGTAGCTTGCTTTTATGGCAGGCAGCAATTTGCCTTTCTCTAATATAACTTGATCTTTGTTCCAATAATCCGTAGCTACAATTTTCATCGGAATTTTTAGATCTTCAAATTTATCAACCTTTAGTTTGTCGTTGATAAAGTTGATGAACTTATCACCCTTTATAATACCGCCGGGTTTAATTAAACTGGGATCAATAAAATCCAATAGTTTTACAAGGTCTGAACGACGGTGAATTTCCCAAAATTTAGATTTTTTTTGGAAAACTACTTCGTCAACAATTTCTCTTAATTCTTTTGCTGTTAATCCAGCAGCAAATGCAGAGCCGATTACTGCTCCAACGCTGCAGCCGCTAATGATAGTTGGCTGAAGTCCAATTTCTTCAAAAGCTTCGAGTATAAGAATATGTGCTAATCCTCTTGCGCCGCCTGAACCAAGTGCTAAACCGATTTTCATTTATTGTGAGATTCTTTTTCTTGTGATTGAATAACTGAATTTTTCTCTTTTGCTTTAGCTTTTTGCAAAGCTTTCTGCTCAGACTTGTATTTTATTTTTAGCCTGAAAATATAGTAAAGCGTAAGAAAAACGAATAAGTGAAATAAAATAAGAATAATACCACTGACTATTATCATTATCCATCTGTATGAAAACTCAGCTCCGGTTTCAACCCAGACGTCTTTTAATGCCAAATAATCCAGGAACAACCAAGTTAATGAAAGTATCCCGATTATAAATGTTATTAAACCTGTGTTTTTAAGTTTATGTATTAACTTTTCCATATAAACATTTTATTAAAAATCCGGTAATAATCTACAATAACTTTTTATAATTTAAAACTAGACAAAGTTATTTTTTTATTTGATAAACAGAATCGATTACGGTTCCGTCAACCCATTTGATAACGGCAATTACTTTTTTCTTGTTTAGCTTCGGTTTTGCCGGTTTCCCTCCGCAAATGGAATTAACCTCCTCATAAATATCTTCTATCGAACGAATTGGTAACGTAGATCCTTTTGTTGCTTTTAGCAAATCTTTTCTTCCGGGATTTATTGCAATCCCTCTTTCGGTTACAATTACATCAATTAGTTCACCGGGTCCTACTAACGTAGTAACTTCATCAACAATTACAGGAATACGGTCTCTGAAAGATGGAATAGCTAAAATAGTTGTTTTGCCAAATAGTGCATTTTGCCAACCGCCAATTCCGTGCAAAAGATAACCATCTGAGTGTGTAACAACGTTTGCATTAAAACTTATGTCTACTTCGGTAGCGCCGAGAACTGCAGCATCTACAAGTGATGCAAAATTTCCTTTACCGTGATAATTATAACTTGTAAACGGACTTGTATTTAAATGATTCGGATTTTCCCGCATAGAACGAACTCCTTCTAAATCAAAAGTTTGTCCGTCAAGAATATAATCTGTTAAACCTTCTTCAAGCATTTCCACTAAATATTTTGTACTACCACCTCTAATAAATCTAGCTTTAACTCCTTTTTTCTTCATTCGTTCTCTTAGATAAACTGCGAAGGCCAAATTAATTCCTCCGGCGCCGGCTTGGAATGAGAATCCTTCTTTCATAATTCCGGCATCTTCGAAAAATTGAGCAATGTATTCCGCAATTAATAGACGGTCGGGACTTTTAGTAACTTGCGTTGTGCCCGAAACTATTTTGCTTGGATCACCCAAAGAATCTACTTCAACTACATAATCCACATTGTTTCCTTGTATTTGCCAAGGTGTGCAAGGGAAGGGAACTAAGTTATCTGTTGCTACTATTACATTGTCGGCATAAATTGAATCGGCTAATGCAAATCCAAGTAAACCGCAAGCTGTTGGTCCACGGTCTCCGGTTGCGTTTCCAAACGGATCGGCTGTAGGAGCTGCTATTACAGCAATATCGATGTGAACTTCGCCGTCTTGAATTGCCTGCCATCTTCCACCATGAGAACGTAGAACTCCGAGCCCTTTCATTTTACCTTCCGATGCATATCTGCCTAAAGGTCCGTTCATACTTCCTTCAATATGGTGAATTGTTCCGTCCTTCAAGTATTTTATTAAATGTTCATGAACGGGGAAAGAAGCGCTGGGAAACCAACGAATATTTTTAATTCCCATTGATTTTATTGTATCAAAAAGCATATTTGTAAGTACATCACCGTTTCTCAAATGATGATGTGTAGAAATTGTCATCCCGTTTTTGAGTCCGGCTTTTTTTAATGCTTCCCTCAAATTATTAACAACTTTATTTCCATCTTCAGGATAATCGGTACAACTGCGAATTGGAGGTCCGTGTTTTTTACCGCTTGGTTTAAATTTCCCGCCTCCTTTGTATGGGATTTGTTTTTTCCCATTTACAATTTCTGGAACTAATCGACCTGCTGCATTTTTTATCATTTTCATATTAAAGACTGTGTTATTGCCAAATTGTTTTATTGTTGTAATGTTTTATTGTTGTTAGTAAAATAGATAACCAAGTTCATATTTTTAGTTTTGCATTTGTAAAATTTATTAAATGATGTAAAGACTTGGGTAGTTCCTTTAATTCATTAAAAATGTGTTTGTATTGTTCCGCAGTTATTAAGTTTCTCTTGTTGGCTTTTTGATTCCAATCAAGTTTTAAGATTATTTCCTAAACTGCATTATTTATAATTAGATGAAATATTATAAGATTCAATATCATTCAATTTCAAATATTTCATAGAACTTCCCATTTAATTTTATCAATGGACAACTCTTCCTTTTACTTATTTTTGTTTGCTAACTTTAACACATTCTCCGCTCTTTTTACCACTGGCGCGTCAATCATTTTGCTCCCAATCGAAACAACTCCTAAACCTTGCTTTTTTGCCTCTTTAAATGCATCTACGATTTTCTTTGCTTTTTTTGTTTCCTCTTCTGTTGGTGCAAATGCTTCGTGCACAATTTTAATTTGTCTTGGATGAATACAACCTTTTCCTTCAAATCCAAGTGATTTGGCTTCGAGAACACTCTCCCGTAATCCTTCCATATCGTTTACATCGGAAAATACAGTGTCTATCGGTTGTATACCTGCGGCTTTAGCAGCATTTACAATCATTGATCTTGCAAAGAAACTTTCTTTCCCTTCGTTTGTACGCTGTGTTCCGATATCCGCAGTGTAATCTTCCAATCCAATTGCAAGCGCGCAATTATACTTTGATGAGGAAGCAATTTCATAAGCATTTAGTATTCCCAATGCACTTTCTAATATCGGCATAAAATAAATATCATTTGTTATATTAAATTTTTTCTTCAATTCATTTACTTTTTTCTCAACTTGCAAAACATCATTCCCGGACTCGCATTTCGGGATAAGAATTACATGAACATTATGAGGAACTACGAATTTCAAATCATCTAATCCTTTGGGAAGCTGATTGATGCGCACCATCCTTTCAGCACCGTAGAAATCGATGGTTCGTAAAGTGTTTCTGACTAATAACTGTGCGGCATCTTTTTCAGAAGGGGGAACGCTGTCTTCAAGATCGAGAATAATTCCATCGGGTTTATGAAGCCCCGCATTAGGAAAAAGTTTAGGAGAATTTCCCGGCAAATACAGTCGGCTTCTTCTAAATTTATCTTTCCTTGTTTTATAAAGATTATGCTTATTAAATTCCGGTAAGTATTCTTTTTGCAATTCAGGCTTTGCCCTTTTAATAGCAAGTTCAAACCGTGCCATTAAAGTCCCTGGTAAAGCTCCGTAATCTTCAACATAGATTTCCGCATTTTTAATTTTGTAAAACCTGCACATATCTTTTAATACTCTACGGATTGAATCGCCGTACATAGATTCAACTTTGCTTTTAAGCTCAATATTTAGTCCGCCGGAATTTTCAAGCGTAAATTCTATATAACAATCCGACCGGTTTGATTTGCCTTGTTTACCTGCTATGGATTTTACTGTTTTAATCATAACTTATTTGCTTATTAGTAATTATTTATTTTTCAAAAATAGGTAAATAAAATTTCATTATTATATGACTACAAAATTAGTTTGTTCATAAAATCCCGCGTGCACATATCTTCACAGTTAAATACCATATCTTTAATTTGTTTTTGACGTTCGGGACTTAAAATTCCTTCAGCCAAACCGCTGAATTTAATATCCAGATCTTCAATTGTCATAGGTTCTCTCGGATCACCTTTCGGATATTCGAGATACTCGGAATAAGTTTTTCCGTCTTTCGTTGTTATGGTTACTTTTGAAGGTTGTTTCTCGGGAAACATTTTATCAAACTCTTCCGAAGCTTCACCTTTAATTTTATCGATCACTTCCCAAATTCTCGGATCTTTTAATTTTTCATCGGAAAATGTTGCAGTAGTAATTTTCTTATCAACTACTGCTGCTGCAATACAATAGGGAAGCGAATGATCGGCAGTTTCACGCGATTCCGGTCTATATTTATGCGGATCGAATAAAATATCTACTGCTCGGGCAATTGCCGTAATATTAATTTTTTCTATCTGGTCATAGTCGATATTATTTTTAGTTACAACTTTTAGAGCGGCGGTAATGTGTGTATGTGTTAAAGCTTCGGTAGGGAAAGCCTTCATTCCGCATTCCATAATTTTATAACTTTCTCCCAAACCTACGACAAGTTTTTCCACATCCCAGCTCCACTCGCCTAAAGATTCCCGTCCTTGCATTTTAACCGGTTCGGGTTTCTTTTCCTTAACATTCCAACCGAAAAATGTATCCATAAATCCTTCTTTGCCTTCAAAAACCTCTTCGGTTCCGGTATAACCTTTTTGAGCCATCAGTGCAGCAAACACTCCGGATTGCACAGCCATCGGATCGACGGTGTTTTTCATCATTGTTAGTTTACCAGCAGTGGGGCAGCCGATTGTATGATTGTGAGAGCCGTTTATTCCAATCGCATTAACCATTTGATCGACTGTTAAACCAAGTAATTTACCGGCAACAATCGGCGATACAAATTGAGTTAAAGTAGCATGATGCCATTTGCGTTCGCGAATTCCCGGAACGGCAAATTCACATAACCGTTGTTCAAATTCATATCCTAATACTATTGCAACTATCACATCTTCCATCGGGGAACCTTCAAGTTCTGCCGTGCTTAATGCGGCTGGTATCAAATCGGATGGATGCGATGGATCTTCTTTCCAATATATATCATTATAATCAAGCGCACGAATCATCAACGAATTAACCAAAGTAGCATTAACAGCCGGTATACGATCACCAAAAGCAACAATGGTGGACTCTTTTGCTCCAGCCATTCCATTGTAAATATCTCTAAGAATATTAACATCTTTTGTTTTGTATCCTCCAAACGCACACGCAATTGAGTCGTATAAAAAATGTTTTGCGGTTTCAACTACTCCATCTGGTAAATTTTCAAACTTTAAGTTTACTGCAAATTCGGAAATAGTTCTGGAAATAGATTTCTGCATATTTTTCCCTTAATATATTTTTATGTTATGATGTTGAGCAAATTCTTTTAACTTTTCCTTTGTTTCAATTACATCTTTATATGCAACATTACCAAGGGAAATAGATTCTGTTGATCCGTTCTTTAGAATAAATTCGAACGAAATAGGTTTTATATGAATTTGATTAATTTCGTTCCAAGGAATTTTAATGTTTTTGTTGAAAGAAGGGTGGGCTTGAATGAAGTCTTGACCTAATTCAAGAAAATACTTGGATGAATACTT
>CBEVZC010000119.1:0-9485 GCA_965554225.1 uncultured bacterium
CACTACATTATTTGATTTAATTAATTTCTCATTCGAATAATCAGTATTGTTCTTCACTTTGTTAATATTTACACTTTCCTTTTCAATAGTAACTTTTGCTTTATTATCCACAACCGGTTTTGGAGTAATACTTTTTTGTTCAACAATAGTATTCTCCTCTACTTCAGCTGTAACCTTCGCCGCTGTTTTATCAATCTGGATATTATTTTCTATTCATAGAGGAAATAATTTTCGCTTTATTTACCGATTCTTGAATAACATTCTTTTGTTTACCAGTATGTTCTGCCGCTGTTTCGCTTGAGACTTGGAAGGTTGCTGTTTTTGTCTTATTCTTAGTGTTTATACTTTCCGGTCTCAATACACCAGAAGCGTTTTTCAAATTCGATGTTATTTCATTTTTAAATACAATGTTTTTTAATAGTTTATTATTTAATAAATTATCTTTGTTTTGATTTTGCACCTTAATTTGAATTAGCTCAGAATCCTTATTTCCATTTTGCTGATTAACAACTATTTGCTGTTTAGCCAGACCTTTGTTCGATTTCTTATCCGAGTTTGAATATGAAAATAACAATAGTTTAATTTCATTCTTTAAAATATTCTTTGTGTTTGCATTGGGTTTTGAATTTCCCAGAGATCTATTTTCACTTTTTGTATCAGGCAAGTTTAAATTTCTACCACGCGTAATTTGAAAAGATAAATTTTGACTGATATTCTTATTTCCTTTATCCACTTCTACCGGACTGTTTCCGTTCGCTACTTTATTTTCTGTTGCTATAGGTTTGTTTATGATTCCTTTAATATTTTTAGCTGATTTGTTTTTTAGTGAATCATTAACTTCTACGCTAGTATCAATAACTTTATCACTGGTATTAGAAACATTTTTTATCTGTATAAAAGGCGGTTTTGTGTTTTCAGAATCATCTTTCCCGCTTATTTCACTGAGCAAACTCCCAACATCATTTATTAGGGTTATATTCACATTATGTTTAGCGTCTGATGCTTTTGCAGTACTTCCTTTTTTTATATCGATGTTAATTTGTGCGTCACCTTTTTGTAAGCTTAATACAAGACCTTTACCTTGAGATAAGTTTTGCTTTAAGGCATCCTTAGGGATAATATCACTCACTAATTGCTTTAACTTATTCCACGATAAATCAGTATCAAATGCTTGAGTTCCATTTTTACTATTTTTCCCTAAACCCAATATTTCAAGTTTTTCTACGATGGAAGGAGGTAAAAACGCTGCCAGGTTTTGCAGATCGGATTTGTCTTCAGCTTTTCTTTTGAGGTTTACATTCTCACTTTTTACAAACTCTAATTTAATATTACCGGCATTCTTACCTTCACCAATATTAGAACTTTTAGTTCCTACAATATTGATTTTGCCTTTGTTCATAATAACTTTAATAATATCTTTAAATAAATATTTATTATTCTTAAGCTTTCCCGGTTGGGTTAACATAATATTATTTGCTATTTCATTATTTTCTAAAAACATCGGATTGAATTGCATTATCTTGGCCTTGTTAATTTTTTAACTTTATCAATTGTTAAATTTTGTAATATTGCAGCAGCCTTCTTCTGGTTCATTGAATATAGGAGATCCCTCGCTTGATTATCGGAGATGTGTGATAATAATTTAGCTGCTTTAGATGAACTCATTGTTTCATATAATTTTTTTGTAGATTTTAACCATGCTTGATAAGAACTGTCTCGCTTAGTTACCAATCGTTTTTTTAATTGCTCTATTCTCGAATCTTGTTGCTCTATCTGTCCCTTAGCAGTTTGCAATTCTCCTTGCAGTTTTTTTATTTCATTCTGTAATGAATCCGATTTATCTTCAGCCATTACTAAACTGTCCGCTTTTGTATCAACTAATGAATCCTTAGCAGCTAACGTCGAGTCTGCAACATTTTCTAACTGTGATTGAGGTGGAGAAAAATCTAAAGCAAAAATATTATTATACTTTTGATTCATTATGAAAATGCCAACTGTAACCGCGAGAAAAACGATTGTAAAAATCAATATGTAAATAATCATGCTTTTCATTGCTAATTCTTAGAATATTTTTTGCTTGCCATATCATCGATATTTATTTGTTCAAGTTTATTCTGCTTAAATTTAAAATCATTAAGATGATGTTCTTCAAGTTTTTCTAATATTTTTCTCTCTTTCGCTTTTTGTGTTAGTTCTATAATCTTTTCTTCTTTTTCTTTTTCAAGCGTTTTTATCTTTCCTTTTGCAACATCAATCTTTTTGTCAATCAATTTTTCAAAATCAGAATAGAAATGAAGTTCAGAACTGCTGAGATATTGTTTACTCAATACTTTTGCTTTCTCTTCTTCCCTTTCTAACAGAAGTTCTTCAATGTAATCTTTCAATTTTCTTATCTTTAAGTTCAGCACACTTAACTGGCGTTGAACTTCCTTTTCAAAAGTCTTTTTAATTCGTTTAATATTTTCAAATCTGTATAAAAACTTTGCCATTATTCAACCAAAGGTTTTTCAATTATAGCTTCTAACTTTTCTTTAGAATTTTCGTAAGTAGACATTTCCTTCATATCCTGTTTCAAATATGCTCGCAGTAAATGTATTTTTGATAAAGCATGATCTATTTGGGGATTGCTTCCTTTAACGTATGCGCCTATGTTTATCAAATCTTCCGCCTCATTGTAAGTCGCTAATATTTCGTTAAATTCTATTGCTCTCATTCTATGGTCATCGGAAACAATATCCGGCATTACTCTACTTACGCTCTGCAGCGGATCAATTGCGGGAAATTGTCCTTTATTAGCCAGCTTTCTGGATAATACAAAGTGACCGTCAAGTATTGAACGGACAGCATCTGCAATCGGTTCGGTCATATCATCACCATCTACTAAGACGCTGTAAAAACCTGTTATTGTTCCCTTGTTTGAAGTACCGGCTCTTTCCAATAATTTCGGTAATATTGCAAACACAGATGGCGTATAACCTTTTGTTGTTGGAGGTTCGCCAACCGTAAGACCGACCTCCCTTTGTGCCATTGCAAAACGAGTTACCGAATCCATCATCAATACTACATCTTTCCCTTTATCCCTGAAATATTCCGCTATGGTTGTACCTATAAATGCCGCTTTAATACGCATTAATGCGGGTTTATCGCTTGTTGCTACAACCACAACCGATCTTTTAAGTCCTTCTTCACCTAAATCTTTTTCAATAAATTCTCTAACTTCTCTTCCCCGTTCACCAACCAATACTATTACACTAACATCTGCATCGGTATTTCTTGCCATCATTCCAAGCATCACACTTTTACCAACGCCGCTGCCGGCAAATATTCCAAGTCGCTGTCCCCTTCCGCAAGATAGCAATCCGTCAATTGCACGTATTCCGGTTTGCAACGGCTTTGTAATTCTTGCCCGCTCCAGGGGATTTGGCGGTTCTCTAAAAACTTTTTTTGTAGCTGCATAATTTATTTCGCCCTTCCCATCAATCGGGTTTCCCAAACCATCAATTACTCTCCCAAGCAGCTCTTCACCCACACCGACCGAAAATGTTTTACCGGTAGCAACTATTTCACAAGACGGGGAAATATCTTCAACTTCATCAAGCGCAATTGAAAGGACTTTACCATTCTTAAATCCAACAACTTCCGATTTACAAACTTCATTTCCAGATTTATCTACAATAGTGCAAATTTCACCTAAAGATACATTCGGGCCAATGGAAACTATAACCAGACCAATTACGTCAGTAACCTTTCCATTAATTTTTATTAGCTCAGCTTTTTCTATTGCTCTGGAAAATCTATCAATATATAAATCAGCTAATTCCATTTCCTATTCATTATTATTTAACATGTTCTCAAACTGTTTCTTAATCTCATTTATTTGGGTCGATATTCTACCGTCAACATTTCCAATTTCAGTTTCAATTACGCATCCGCCTATTCCGATATTATCATCCGCTTCAATTTTAATTTTCGCTAAACCTGTATTCAACTTTTTAACTGTATCATTAGTATTCAATAATTTAAAATCTTGTGAATTAACCTTAATCAGTATTTTATTAGCGCCCAACACCTTACTGAGGCTGGCTTTCAAAACCGATTCTATTGTTGTTTTCTCTTTTAGCTCGCGATGCAATATTTGTTTGGCAGCTTTTATTGAAACCTTTGAAACAATTTCATCAAATTCGGTTTCGTAATTGGTTATTTTATTCTCGAAGCTCGAAAGTATTTTATAGTATTCTTCCGATTGCGATGCTAATTTATCAGTGAGATCTTTCTCAAGCTCCTTTTTCGCTTCTTCATAACCTTCTTGAAATCCTTTTTGATATTGTATTTCAAGCTGTTCAGTGATAATATCTTCTTTCTTAGATACTTCTTCACGTTCTATTATCTCCACCATTTTATCGGCAACTACCGCTTTTAGTTTTTTCGACTTAATTGAAATTCTTAATGTATCAGACATAGACTTCTTCGCTTCCGCCTCTAAAACTGATTGTTATTTCTTCTTGTTCTTCTAAGTTTTTAATAACATCAACAACTCTGGCTTGTGCTTCTTCAACTTCTTTTAATTTAACAGGACCCATGAATTGAAGCTCTTCCTTAAGCAAGTCTGCCGCACGCTCAGACATATTCGAGAAAACCTTGTCTTTTACTTTATCATCCGCAACTTTCAGTGAAAGACCCAAATCCTTTCTATCAACCTCTTTAAGTATTCTCTGTATATCTCTATCCTGTAAGTGAATAATATCATCAAATAGAAACATCAATCTCTTTATTTCAAAAGCTACATCTTGATCTTTTTCTTCCAATTTTGAAATAATTTCTTTATTCAAGCTCACCTTTACTCTATTTAATATTGTCGCAACTGTTTTTGCACCGCCCAACTGTCCCATAGTTTGATTAATGGAAAAACCGGCTAACTCATCAACTACTTTTTCAATTTGTTTAAGTGTTTGCGGAGATATTTTACCAAGTGTAGCAATTCTGTAAACCACTTCAATTTTTAAGTCATCCGGCAATTCTGCAAGAGCCTCGGCAGTTTGATCGGGATTCAAGTTCGCCAATATCAACGCTATAGTCTGCGGATGTTCTTTGCTTAAGAAGTTTACTAATTGTGCCGAGTCTGCTTTTTTTAGTACATCAAAGCCATGAAGCGTTGTAATGTTTTTAACCTTTTCAATAACTTCTAAAGCTTTAGAGTAACCAAAAGATTTCTCCAAAACTTGCTGAGCAAATTCAAGTCCTCCTTCTAACAAATATTCTCTCGCTGTAACAAGTTCATAATATTCATCAATAACCTGTTCAACAACATGCGAAGGTATATTCTTTACTTTTGTAATTTCTGCTGAAATTGCTTCAACATCGGTCGGCTCCAAATACTTAAATACTTGAGATGCAACATCGACATTGAGTGCAATAAAAAGTAATGCGGATTTTTGCAAACCATTTAGTTCGCTTATATCGTTATTATTCGTACTCATCTTCCCTCAACCATGAATTTATTAGTTTTGCTGCTTCAGTTGGATTTTTGGCAACATAGTTAACAATCTTTTCCTGCTTCATTTGTCTATGAGCTGCCTCATCTGTAATTTCATCTTCAATATCACCTATTTCCAGGAATTGTTTCTTTTTTTGCAATTTCGGTTGGAATGTTGAAGGCGGTAGACCTGCAGGGTTGCCTGCAGGTGCGGTTGCCAAACTATTAAATGCCCGATCTTCATAAGTTGGCGCGCCGGTGCCAATCATTATTTTTTCGTCTTTCAACTTTTTCATTAAGCTTTTTAACACAAAGCCGGCGCCGGCAATAGCCAAAATCATTAACAAGTAATTTATCCATTTACCAATATCATCAAGCGGTGATGCCGTACCGTCATCCTGTATTTCCGTAGGCGCTTCGAAGGGAATACTTACAATAGAAATTTTATCTTTACGACTGTCATCAATTCCTACAGCTTGTCTTAACAATTGCTCAATCTTTTTTAATTGTGCATCTGTTCTTGGTTCATATACAGTCTCAACTTTACTACCGTTTTTCACTTCTTTGGGAACACCGTTTACTACTGCAGCAAGGGTAATCCTTTTTATATTCCCTGCGCCGTCTATCATCTTTTCTATCGTTTTACTTATCTCATAATTGGTTGTTGTGTTTTCCGAAACAAGCGCGCTGGAATCCCTGGTCGTAACGCCGTTACTTTGCGATTTGCTGGTTTGTTCACTAACCACTACTTGAGACTCGGGATCGTAAGATTCCATAGTTTTTTCAACTTGCTTAAAATTTAAGTCAACGTTTACTTGAATGTCGGAATTTCCGTAGCCAACTATTTTATTTAATATCCTCTGAGCTTTTTGTGTTAAATATTTCTCAATATTCGTCTTTACTTCATACTGTTTTGAACCGCTGCTTGCTAGCGGATCTTGGTCAACCGGTTTTGACAGCATTCGTCCTCGTGTATCAACAATTGTAACATTTTCAGGTGTTAATCCTTCAACACTACCTGCTACCAAATTTTCAATTGCCGTGATGCTGCTTTTCGATGGAGTGTTTCTAGAAGTCAATTTTAATACAACCGAAGCAGTAGGCTTCTTTTCTTCATCTTTAAATATTGACTTAGTAGGGATAACAATATGAACCCTCGCTGATTTAATTCCGTCTTGTTCGGTTATAGTTCGGGATAATTCCCCTTCAAGCGCTCTTTTATAATTTATTTTCTGCATAAACTCAGACATACCCATTGTGTTATGGTCGAATATTTCATATCCCACAACACCCGAGCTTGGAACACCTTTACTTGCTAAATCCAATCTTACTTTATAAATTTTATCTTTTGGAACCGTAATGGTTGTACCATTTCCAATAATTTTATAGGGTACTTTTTCAGCAGATAAATAATTAACGACTTGTGAAGCATCCTCTTGAGAAAGATTCGAATAAAGCGTTGAGTAAGTTGGCTCGTTGAAAATAAAAAATATAAACCCGAGTAAAACAAAAGTTACAACGGCAATTCCCGCAATCATTAATCTTTGTTGCATCGACAACTTGTTAAATATCCCTAAAAGGGATCCGTAAAGATTTTTACTTTTATCCACAATTATTGCATCCTTGTTAATTCTTTATACATATCGATTGCTTTGTTTCTGATTTCCATTAAAAGCTGCAAACTTGTTTTAGCCTTTTCTCCGGCTATCATAACTTCGTGAAGTTCTACATCCTTCCCTTCAACAAAATCACTTATCATTTGTTTGGATGTTAGCTGATCTCCATTTACGTCTTTTACTAAACCGGAAAACATTTGCCCGAAACTGGGATTACCGACATTGTTTAATTCAATACTCTTAGGAAATTTTGGCAACGATCCGCTTACGTCTCCAATTTTCATTTTAACCTCTCTTATCAAATAATGAACCTACTGAAACACCCGACATTTTACCGGATGATTTATAAAAATGATAATCTAAAATTTCTTTGGTATTATCCGGATAAACCGACTTAAAGAAATTCTTTTCGCTTTTTGAAAGATCCGCAACTTTTTGAAGATCTTTTACATCGGTAGTTTTATTTAACCTGAGCTTTTGATTGTTAATTTTATAGGGGTTGTAATTGCCAATACTATTTGTAGATATTTTCATTACTAAATCTCCAGTGAACTTTTAGCAATTTGCTTTGAAGCATTAAAAGCAGTTAAATTAGCTTCAAAACTGCGTGAAGCTGCTATCATATCAACCATTTCTGTTACAACGTTAACGTTAGGCATTTGTACATAACCATCCTCATTGGCATCCGGATGATCCGGCATATAAACAAGCTCTCCTTCCGAGCTATCTTGTTTTACTTGCGAAACCAAATTATTCTTCTCTTGTAACCTGCCGGGTTGCGAAGCTTCAAGATGGAATTTGCCGCCTCCTTTAAGCTTTAAGGTATTGAAATTAGCAGGTACCAAACTCTGAAACCCCTCCTTTTCAGCAACAGCAAGGAACTTCCTTTTATATGGCGTTCCATCTTTAGTTTTAGTTGTACTTGTATTGGCAATATTTTCCGTGATAAGTTCCATTTTTTTCTTCTGGATGCTCATTCCTCTCGAACTTATCTTAAATGCCAAAAAATTGGGAACTATTTTCATTTCATATCTCCTCTAATTACACCTTGTAATGTTCTGAAATAACCGTTGAGTTTACGAGCAGCAAATTTGAACATCAATGTATTTTGAGCCATATCCGCCATTTCGTTATTTATATCAACATTATTAATACCCGAGACCATATCACGATTATCATCCGTAACTATCTTAAAATCAGCGTTTTCAATTGAGTTTGAATTATCAAAATGTAGTTGTGCATTTAAAGCACTATTTAATTCACTTTTAAATTTTACATCTTTTCTTTTATAATTAGCCGTTCCAATATTTGCTATATTTTCACTAATAACTCTTTGCCTAAGAGTTGTATAATCCAAAACTTTTTCTAATAGTTTATTTGTAGGTATTGCCATTAGTAAACCTTATTTTTTATTAAGGTTTACTCAAAACTAATGCCAGTTAAATGATTGGTAAATCGCTTGAATTGAAGTGTTTTTAAAAAGAGAGTTGGCTAAATATAGACACATGAAAATTATTCATCACTATAATCGAGTAAAACGGATTTAGTTTCGCCACATGAACAAACAAACTTTATTTCTTTAATGTTGTCTGAAGCATCTTTCTTAAGAATAACTTTTACTCCGCTATGGCTATCTTCTTCAACATCTACTTTTGCCGTACCTATAACGTTTACATCTTTTGATTTAATAACATTACCGGAAATATTAATATCTCTGTAAGAAATTTCTCTAAAAACTGATTCTTTAAATTTGTTTTCCATGTTAGATTGCCATATTTACAATTTCGGGAATTTTTTCTAATGACGCTACTACGTCTGCTAAATTTTCATCTACAACTGCTTTGGGCATTCCATAAACAACACAAGACTCTTCATCTTGTGCAATACAATGACCACCAAGGCTTTTTAATTGTTTTATACCGTTTAATCCATCATGTCCCATGCCAGTCATTATTATACCCAAAGTATCTTTACCGTAAATAGAAAGAACAGATTCCAACATGACATCAACTGATGGTTTATGCAAAACATTAGATGGATTTTCCGATATATGCACAACTACATTGCCTATATTATTTTTTTTCACCTTTAATTGATACCCGCCAGGAGCAATGTATACGGTTCCCTTTTTAACAATTTCTCCTTCCGCAGCTTCTTTAACGTCTAACTTACTCATACTATTTAATCTATTAGCAAGCGACTGAGTAAACTTAGGCGGCATATGCTGAACAATAAAAATAGGAACATTTAATCTACCGGAAAAATTGGGAATGACTTTCTGTAATGATAAAGGTCCGCCCGTGGAAATACCTATGGCAATTGATTTATAATTATTTTTAGGCAAGAACCTGGAGCTGGAACTTGTATTACTTTGTCTCTTCTCAAAGCCGGTATTA
>CBEVZC010000120.1:0-9385 GCA_965554225.1 uncultured bacterium
TAGAAAGTAAAGATAAATTAGTTGTATAAAAAATAGCAATAATAACTATTGCCCCTAAGTCATCAATAATAGCCAATGCCATTAGGAAAATTTTAAGTGAAATGGGTACACGTTTACCTAGCAAAGAAAGAATACCTAACGCAAAGGCAATATCTGTTGCTGTTGGGATTGCCCATCCGTTCAGTGCGATTGGGTTATTGTGATTGAATATTAAATAGATTCCTGCTGGAACTACCATTCCGCCAAAAGCAGCAAATCCGGGCAGTGCGATTTGACTTAAAGATGATAAGTGACCTTCCAATATTTCTCTCTTTACTTCAAGCCCAATCAATAAAAAGAAAATTGCCATCAGTCCATCATTTACCCAATGGTAAAGTGACTTATCAAGGTGCAATGAACCAATTTTTATTTCTACAGGGATATGTAAAAAAGATTCATACAGTGGTGACATGAATGTATTACTTAATACAAGTGCCAAAATAGTTGTAAATATTAATAAGATTCCACTTGATGATTCTTTTTGTATAAATTCTCTGATTATTTTCATGAATACCTAAATTTTGTTTAACACATAACAGCGTTGCTTTTCACCTAGCCTGTCCGGCTCAGACGGATCCGCCCCGAATTTATCCGCCGTCTTTTTGGCGGACTACAATGTTGGATAAAAAACTACTGCCAATACGCCGCGGCGGATTATTAAAAATTTATGTAACTGCACTACTGTTAAATTACTATTTCAAACGAACAATGCAAACCTAAAAATACCACAAAACCTGTCCGGCGTAGTCCCGATGTTTTTCCGGGACGGAGACGGAATCCGCACCGTTTTCGCTCCGCCTCGGCAGACAGGTGGTAAGGCAGGTTATGTGCGTTTTTTTTTAAACTTTTTATTCTAATACCAGGTCAGGATATTGTTTATACTTCTTCAGTAATAATAAAATTAACGCTATGCCAATTATTATTGATATGATCACAAAAGTGAATATTAATAAGCTACCTACTATTAGACTTGCTAAAACAAAATCTGAATGATTAAGAAAATATCCAATAGAATTATCAACTAAATCATAAAGTGGACGTACACTAAAACTTAGAAAAACTAATCCAAACAAAAATGAGTTCTTGAATTTATATCTTGTTAATAAATAATATCCTATCGCTATCGAAATTAAGTCAAGTATATATGGTAGAATTAGAATGATAAAAGAGTTCATATTTACATCAAGCCCACCTTTAACATCAATATAGGCAAATCCAAAACTACCTTCCCAAAAATGTGCAAATAAGCGATAATCTGTTATATTGGCACCAACAATAATACAACCTAACATATGACCCATTTCGTGAATTGGAGCATAAAATAAATACCATAGTAATGGAAGTATAATAACATTTATATAAATTTCTTTGTTTGTCCAACTGCTTCTCAAATAAACAATTAATAATGGAAGAACAACTAAAACTAGAATTTCTGTTATTCTGAGAAATGGATTCAATTATTTAATCCTTCATATTTATTTTAGCACATAACTATATATTATGTGCTTATTATTATTTACATATAACTTTTATTCGTGTATTCTAACAAATGATAATTTATCTTCTGAAGATGTTAAAATATCAATAGTCCTATTAACTGAAACGCCAGCAGAATCTGCTGTTAATAATATTTCAGATTGTGGTGGATAAGTTAAAATGCAAGCATAACAAATTAGCTCTGCTGATATATTATCGCATTCTGAGTTAATCCGATTTATAAAAGTTGAAATATTTTCCCTATGACCATACGGATCATTAGAAGAAGTTTTGGGAAATAAATCAGATAATAATTTATTTGCCTCAGCAGCAGTTAGCTTTTGATCAATATTGATGATGCCCATATAAAAGTCTTGACTGCTAAAGTAATTAGGTTCTGTGCAACTATTACAAGAGATGAAAAAGAAGAATGTGAATAAGCCTAGCACAAATTTTATGATTTTCATATTCTCGCCTCCTATAAATTAAATAATTCTAAAAACTTACTGGCACTTAACGGCTGAAGAGTGGGTTAGGTGTTTATTCTAATGAATCCATATGCCTAATTCTTTCTTTTATTCTAAAGCAATAGGGTGTTAAGTTTTTTAACTTTAACCAACCCACATCCTTTTTAAAAATAACTTTAACCCACCAATCGAAATTTGGTCGTTTTAACAAAACCCCTTTATGTCTAGATTTATCATAGGTTTCTTCCCCATATCCATAATATTTCATCGGCCAAAAAATATCAGTGAAAACATATTTGCCTTTATAATAAGCTTGAAATTCTCCTTCGGAACATCTTAGAATGATTAAGGTATCATTCGCCTTGAAATCACCAAATGTTTCAGTAATTAAAACTTTACCAAAATTGATATAATGAATATTACCAGTTATTGAGGAAATGGTATCATCGGGTGTCAGAACAAACTTTGTAATTGTTGTGTCACCTTCATTTTCAAACACTTTAATAGTGTCCTGAATAATCCATTGTCCAAATTGGCAACCTTCAAAGGGGCAGACATTTTCAACAATTCTGGGCAAATGAAATGAATCTTGTGGAAAGATAACCCCGTTTTGAAAAAATGATACAAGGACTAAAAACAAAATATTGTTCAATCGCATTTTTTTTCCTATTTGTTTAACTACCTAACTGAGTTGCTGATAACCCGACGCCCATAAATACAAACCTACATCAACTTGTCCACAACTAAATTTTTGCAAAATTTGGTTAATTTTATTCGCAACCACTTTTCGAAATTAAAAAAACAAAATTATTATCAATATGTCAAACCTGTGCGCCTTTGGCGTAGAACATTTTTGATACTACGGGCATCACTATGCCTATTTTATATTTATTTTATCATCAACTTTTTGTTGACTTTAACCGGAATAACTTGTTATACACAGATTTATTAATAACCACGATAACTTTTTTTGTAAAATATTTCTAAATAATTAGAATAACCATCGTCCTTAGAAATTTTATTGAATGCTAAATAAGCAAGAAAGTAAAATGGAATTCCCCATCCAAATTTGAACCATAAACAATTACTAAAACCTACAATGAATAATATTGCCAAATCACGTCCTAAATCTAATATAAAATGGAACCAACCAAGTAACAGAATGCTATTTGTCTTATACCAAATATAACCAAACAATGCACTCATAAATATATTCGATACAATTAACTGAATTGCAAATATAATTGTCATTAGGAATAATTCAATAAATGATTTTGTGCCCGCACTCACTGATAGTATAACCGGAATTAGTAATACAGGCAGATGCCATAATCCACGCAATATGCCCGAAATAATCACAGACTTACTTTTGCTAACCTTTTTAGATAACTCGCTTAGAATGTACCCGCTCCAGCCATATTCTTCTCCAATACCAGCAAACCACCCAAATACTAAATAGGATACAACAAAAACAATTTCATAATTATTTAAAACCATTTTTAATGTTAATTTTGCATCAAATAACAAGAACAATAAAGCTGGTAATATCCATATTATTAGAACGACATAAATTGTATAAAAATAATATTTCTTTTTAGTCGGAATCAGAGGTAATAAGTTGCTTCTTTGGAAATATTTTAACATTATAGTACTCGCAATCATTGGTCCCAACATTGCAAGCATATGGCCGTATAACGCAATCAATAATAAAAAATTAGAATTTGTAAATTTTGGAATAAGCCAAGCATCTGTAATAAAAAATAGTGACCAAGAGAAAACTATTGCTATTATGTAAAACAAAATAATCTTTCGACTAAAGAATTCTTTCATATATTTTAAAACCTTGAAGGTGTATAACGGCGTGGCTTTTCACCTAGCCTGTCCGGCTCAGACGGATCCGCCCCGAATTTATCGGCCGTCTTTTTGGCGAACTACAAAACCGAACTGTCCCATAGGGATTCCCTTGGGAAAAAGCTAATGCCAATCCGCGGCGGCGGATTATTAAAAATTTATCACGGCAACATAAAACCAAAAACACTAATAAATCCGCGCCGGTTCTGCGGACGGGTTTATTTGCCGGTTTTATTACTTTTTTATATATTACATCTATCATAATTATGATAAATAAATGATAACAATTTGGAGTATAAAATGCCAATTATAAAACCAATATCAGATTTACGAAATAAATCTAACGAGATATCAAAATTAGCACGAATCTCAAATGAGCCAATATTCATAACAAAAAACGGCGAAGGTGATTTAGTTGTTATGTCAATGTCTCATTACTCCCAAATGCAATTGAAAATAGAATTGCTAAGTAAATTATCTGTTGCACAAAATCAAAGAATTAACGGCGACAAAGGGAGAACACTAAAACAAGTAATGAAAAACATTAGAGAGAATATAAATGCCGAAAAATAAATATCAAATTCGGTTCTTAAAAATAGCCGAAGATGACTTAACGGAAATTGTCTCATATATTGCAGCAGATAATCCCAAAGCAGCTAATGCAATTACAACCAAAATTGAAAAGAACTTGGAACTGCTATCTGAGAATCCTTTACTTGGAAGAAAACCAAGAGATGAAGAAATAAGAAAACTCAGATATCGATACGTAATAGTTCAAAACTATATAATTTTCTATATGATCGAGAATAAAACATTATACATTCACAGAATACTTCATAATGCAAGAGATTATAAATCAATTCTCTAAAATTTTATCAGTAATATAGCGGCGCCGCAAATAACCGGCTCCACAAATTTACCCGCCGAAGTTTTAACATAACAACCGTTTGTTGGCTGGGCATTACTATGACCCGTTTATAAATACTTTTACAATCAACTTTTTGTTGACTTTAACCGGAATAACTAGTTAGCTGTGGATTCTCATACTATTCTTCCAAGTTTCTGTAATATAAGTTCACCTAATTTTTCAGGTGCTATATTATCTAATTTAATATAGCCAAGTGTCGGACGAACGCCAGGGATTTCAGTATCATCAAACCTAACTGGCAAAATATATTCCTCTTTTTCTTCTATCGCTCTAGCCAATGCGCTTTTCCTTTCGTGGTTTGTCCAAACTTTTTCAGCATAATGCTTCGAAATAAACATCACACAATAGCGAGCACTTCCACGGTAAACCTTATCTAAATGTTCAGCTAAATCTTTTCCCCATAGTGAGACTTCTTCGTATTTGTCATAAAAGAATTTTACACCATTTGCCTTTAAAAACGCCGAAACCTTTTCAACATATTCACGATCTTCACCAGCGAAGGAAAGTACAACCTCATAACTATGCCCACTTTGCAGAATTTTATTGCTAGATATTTTTTTTGCTAAATAAATAGGATGACTAGAAATGTACGAATTAATTTCTAAACTAAAACCGTCTGGATTTAATCGTTTATTAAATTCAGCAACACTTTCATCTAATACTTTTTCGTCGGATAAAACTACAGGATGAATTGTATTTTCAATAAATTTAAGAAAAGTATTATCATCACAATTCAACAATTCCAAATATTCCTTAAGTAAGTAACTATTATCCCAATCATAGTTATTAACCATATGTTGCCAAATATCGCCCTCCGCGTTACTAAACCTTGAATCCGTTGAGGGCATCGAGGATAAATTCCAAATTCTTTTTAAAAAAGAGATTTCATCTAGTCTCCCATTAAATGGTGGTTTCCGAAGGAGTAGATAGTCAATTAAATCTCTTCTTGTGATTTCTGAAATTTGCATAATTAATTCCCACACCTAACGACTAAAGTTCTCCCGATTTGACAGCTGGAGATAAACTTCAAAATCGCACAAAAATATTAACCAAACCGCTTTAAAAATCCCAAAATCCAAGGGCTGGCAAATTCGGGTGGAACGCTGGGTTAGAATGATTTTTAACTGGCACAATCTATTCATTACAATACTCTACCCAATCACTTAATTCTTTCAACAAACCCCCACGATTGATGATGTTTTTTCTATTACCTGTAATTATTAGTTCATTTTTTGCACGGGTTATTGCGACATTTATCAAATTCCTTGATTTACCTTCTTGAACCCATTTAAATGTACTTGCTGGCATCGTCGGACCCACAACCAATGAAAAAAACATAATCTCTCTTTCATCACCTTGGAATCTATGTGCGGTATCTGCAATGATACTTTCTCCGACTTTACTACCTAAATATTTACTTATCAGATTAGTAATAATATTTGCTTGTTCTCTGAAGGGAGTAACAACACCAATTTGATATGGTTTATAACCTTTATTGTTTATGTATTCTTTAATACATTTTATAATTATTTGTACTTCAGCTTGATTACTCCATCGAGGTTTACAATCTTCAGTATGCTCAATCCATCTAATGCCATTATGATTTTGTGCGACTGTTTTTATTCTCAAGTCATTATTGTAAAAATATCTATTACTAAATTGAATAATATTTGGATGACACCTAAAATGTTCTTTTAACATAGTACGTTTTCTATTATTTCTTTTTATATGTTTATCAGCTACAGACAGAAGAGAAGAATGGGAATAACCATAATTATAATAATCTTTCTCATCTAAATTGTATGCTAAAAATGTGTTAAAATCTCTTTCGTCATCAAGAGATACAATTGGAAAAAGTTGCTTTTCATCACCAATAATAATTACACGTTTAGCCCTATATAAAATAGGGATTGCACTTATAACATCAGTTTGAGATGCTTCGTCCATTACTGCAAGATCATAAAAACCTTCTTCAAGATTACCATTAATTTTTGATGCAGAAAGTGTAGTTACGGCGGTATTAAAAATTGGAGTTTTCCCTGGAGTAGTAAACAATTTATCATCAAGTAATTTTATTGAATTTTCAATATTCTGTTCACACTGAATATTCCACTCGTCATAAAGGTCAACCAAATTATAATTGACAATTATTGAATTATATTTTTTATAAAGATTACTGGTTGCTTCAACTTGGATTAGAAGTGGTATATAATCTTCTGCAAACTTTAGTAGATTATAATTACCAATATTTTCAACAATATCCCTCGGCAAACTATTTTTTAACTCATTGAAGATTTTTGTTTTATATTTTTTAACAAATGATTCTTGTGAAAATATTTCTTCCCAAGAAATTTCACCTTCAATTAAAGTATCAACAACTCTACTAATAATTGATTTAGACCTCCTTTTCTTCTTTTGTAGTTCTTCAATTTTTTCTTCCCAAAAACGTAATTTAAGTTTCTTGGGATCATCTATATGCCAATCAATAATTTGTAAATTTGGATTTTCTTGTAGAATTTGTTGTAATTCACCATTTACTGCGTCAATACCATCTAATGCTTCTTCGTAATCTTCAATCTTTTTTCTAATCTTGTTTAATTTGTTATTATTGTCAATTACTCTCGAATTTGCGATAGTTCTGTCTTTATCATTTAACTGAATTTTATCAAATTTAGATGTGGTAGAAACCGTATTTCTTGAATTATAAGGTGAAATGCGCTTGATAGCTTCTTTATTTGTGAAAAGTGAGTTATATCTATCAGTAATTACATCAACAGCTTTATTGTTCCTGCTGGAAAAAATTATCTTTTGGTTTTTTCTGTTCATTTCTGCAATTAGATTAATTCCCAATTGTGTTTTACCTGTACCGGGTGGGCCAGAAACAACAGTTAATGGAATATCATTATTTATTGCACTCCCTATGGCGACGCTTTGCTCATAATTAGAGTTTACAACATTATAAAGAGGAATATTCCAATTATTGTGTTGTGGGAAATTAAAGCCTTTTATAAACAAATATGCCAAATCATTGATAGGGTCACCACTTTTTAATTTGTTTCGCCAATTTTTTTCAATTATTCTTAATTCTTTTAATAAAGAGCTATAAATCCCGCTTTCTGATAAATAGATTAAGCCACAACTTGGTTTAAAACCTTTTTCAAGATTGTTAAAATTAAGCTCCCGCAGAACCATTAAATTCTCAAAATCTATTTTTTTTAAGAAACCCATTTCGTCAAATATTCTCTTTATTATTGATTTTGGATTGGGATTTTCTTGGTAAATATGGTCAATCTTTTCTTCTAATTCACTACGATGCAAATTTGAAAATGGTGGAATCCTTGATAGAACTCCTGGATTTATGTTTATATCATTTTCATATGCAATATGATATGTGCCATTTTTATATGAAACTCTCGTGCTAAAAAGAGGTTCACCTGTCCAATAACGCTTGTTACCAAAATTTACCTGATCAACAATAATAGAAAATCCGTATGAAAGACTTGGATTCTGTTGACGCAAATTAACGTGCAATAAATGCTGAACGTCATCTGGTACTTTCATTGGTTTATTATTTGAAAATATTGTTTCTCTAATTCTGCCTAAAACAAATCGCTTTTCATCAGCTCGTCTTGTGTTTAAAAAAATCTTCATAACATATTTTGATTCCTCAATCAAACATCTTCGGTAGTAGGATAAAATCCTAAGTTCCCGTGGTAACTTTAACACATCAGCAGATGGTCGAAATGATTTTTCAAGTTCTTCATCTTTTTTTAAGGTGATACCCCTAACTAATGTTGGAGCAAAGCCAATGCCTGTTGTTAAAGATGTATCTTCGGTTTCTTCTATTTCAACACCTAAATATTCATCTGACACATCTTCGCACTCTAATAATTTACAAAGTTTTTCTACACAATCTTTTGACAATGAAATTTTACTTCTATCGTCTTTTTTATAAACTCTGGGACCAGTCGTCATATCTTTTATGAATTCAGGGAAAAACTCACCATTTTTAGTTTTGTGCAAAGCCCCTAAATGGAATAAATGGAACCAATTACCTTTTTGATTTCGTTCATTGGTGGAATGCTCAAACTCTACCGTATCATTTGTAAATAAAATAAATGCAATTGCTTTGTCCCAATCAGATCCTTGCAAGTCTTTTGAACTAAATTTCTTCTCATTCTCTATTAAATATGCTACAAACGCTTGCCTGTTTGTATTTACCTGACTATACGGGTTATAACTTCCTTCGTTAATTATTTGTTCTGGGAAATCCTTGAATTTTGAAGTCCATTCACCCTTAAAAACATTATCAATAGTTAGAGGGAATTTTATTAATCCAGGATAACCTTTCATTTCAACGACGGCAATAGAATCTTTTTTAATAATTATTAAGTCTGGTGAACTTGAGTCAATTTTTCTTTCTCTATGATCCCCTTGTGATTGAAACTTATATATAACAGGGGGAATATCAATATTTGCTAATAAATAAACTTCTTCATTATCAAGTTCATCATCAAGCAAGTTGCATATGCTTCGAAGTGCACTTCTTTCGTGGCTTGTTGCAAAATTTCCTTTTCTAAATACCCTAATCATTTGAATACATTTCCTTACAACTTAAAATAAT
>CBEVZC010000121.1:0-9326 GCA_965554225.1 uncultured bacterium
TATAATAAGTTAACTTTTCTTACATAGAAATTACTTTATATGACTAATTATAACATAAATGATATTAAACTAATATTGGGTTTAGGTTATTTATTTATTTTAGTTTATTTAATTATTTTGTTGATTTTTTAGCTTTATTGAGGTTTTATAATGCCGGAAGTTAAGAATATTTTTACGTCGGATGATTTAATAGCGATTTATAAAAAATCAAATGATACGAGAAAAGTGTTTAACTTGTTTTTCTTGGGTACTTTACGCGGAGGTATTCTAGGTTTCGCATTTTTCTTTACCTTTCTTATTATAGTTAAAATTTTAGTCTATGCACTTACCAGTTCCGTAGTTTTTAATGTTTCTTTGAAAGAAATTGTTATATCTTCTATAGGGTTTATAATTTTTGCTCTTATTAATTTCCTTTCAATTTTAAAGTGGTTTCTCCAGATAAAAAGAAAATAATTTTTTTGAGAAACCATATTTTATCGTAAAATAGCTTTCATGTTTTATCAATTTTATCTAAATTAAAGTTCAAAAATCACCTTTAATTTTATCCGCGAGGTAAAGAAGGAAAATGAACAAAAATACAAATAAAAATAGAAGATACCTCAGCGACGAAAGTCAATGAGGATTTTTTTTAAATTCTTATGAAAATTAAAGCGCAAATAATCGATGAAGAAGGATTAAATCGCACAATAACGCGACTTAGTCATGAAATTCTGGAAAGAAATAGAGGTTCTGAGAATATCGTTTTAATTGGTATGCGAACTAGAGGCGAATTTATTGCAAATCGAATTCACAAAAAAATTCAAGAGATTGATAAATCTAATCCGCCATTAGGAGTTCTTGATGTAACATTGTACCGGGATGATTTTAGAACAAGATTGAAACAACCTCAAGTAACGGTAACAAATATTACTTTTGATGTGAATGGAAAAGATATTATCCTCATTGACGATGTCCTTTTTTCCGGTAGAACAGCTCGAGCGGCTTTAGATGCTTTGATGGATCTTGGCAGACCTAATACGATTCAGTTTTGTGTTTTGGTAGATAGAGGACACCGTGCAATGCCAATCAAAGCTGATTTTGTCGGGAAGAATATTCCTACTTCTATAAATGAAGAAATAAAAGTTAAAATGAAAGAAATAGACGGCGAAGATGCGGTTTATTTAATTGACGTTTCGGAAACAGAATAGATTAAAGGTAATTTATGTCTCTTTCAAGTCGACATCTTCTTGGACTTTACGGAGTTCCCAAAGAAGATATTCAGTTAATCCTTGATACTGCAGTAACATTCAGAGAAGTATTAGAAAGACCAATTAAGAAAGTTCCAACATTACAGGGCAAAACAATTCTTAATCTTTTTTATGAAAACTCAACACGAACGCGGATGTCTTTCGAACTTGCACAAAAGCGTTTGTCCGCAGATACACTAAATTTTTCACAAGGAAACAGCAGCGTAAAAAAAGGAGAAACTTTTAAAGATACAGTTAGAAATATAGAAGCAATGAAAGTTGATATGGTAGTTGTTAGACATAGCTCAGCCGGCGTTCCGCAATACCTTACAAGAATTACGAATGCAAATATTATTAATGCCGGGGATGGAAGGCATGAGCATCCGACTCAAGCTCTATTGGATATGTATTCTATTAAAGAAAGATTAGGAAGAATTGAAGGATTAAAAGTATGTATAATTGGAGATATTGCTCACAGCAGGGTTGCTCTTTCTAACATATACGGACTAAAACAAATGGGCGCGGTTGTTAGTGTTTGTGCCCCATTCACAATGATTCCACGAAAAATTGAATCTCTGGGTGTAAAAGTAATAACAGATATTAACAAAGCAATTGCTGAAAATGATGTGTTAAATGTGTTAAGAATTCAGCTTGAAAGAGAAGCCGGTACAGCAATACCTTCTTTGCGGGAATATCATAATTACTTTGGTATTACGGCGGATCGAATTGAAAAAAATAATACGGATGTTTTAATTCTACATCCGGGACCAATAAATCGGGGAGTTGAATTGACTTCCGAAGTAGCTGATGGACCTTATCAAGTAATTTTGGAGCAAGTTACAAATGGGGTCGCAGTTAGAATGGCAGTTTTATATTTGCTGGGAACAATGAATTAGACCTTTAAATTAATTTAGACGATTTATATTTAAAAAGAATATTAGGTGGGTAATGCAGATTTTATTAAGCGGTTTGAAAATATTAGATATCGAAAAAAAAGAAGAAGTAAAAGCGGATATATTAGTCAACAATGGAACTATTGAAAAAATTGGTTCGCTCAATGCTTCCGATTATAAATCGGCGAAGTTTTATGATTTTAGTGATAAATATGCAGCTCCCGGTCTATTTGATATGCATGTACATTTAAGAGAACCAGGTAGAGAAGATGAAGAAACGGTAGAAACGGGAAGTGATGCTGCAGCTTCCGGCGGTTTTACCGGTATTGCCTGCATGCCGAATACTGAACCTGCTATAGACTCGGCAGAGGTAGTAAACTATATTTTGCAAAAATCTAAAACACATTTAGTTGATGTTTTCCCGATTGGCGCTGTTACATCAGGAAGGGAAGGGAAAAGTCTTGCACCGATAGCGGAATTAATTGATGCAGGAGCAATTGCATTTTCCGATGACGGTGTGGCTGTTAAAGACGCTTCCATCTTAAGACGTGCATTGGAATATGTAAAAATGTATAATAGTTTAATCATTGAACATTGTGAAGATAAATCACTTGCCGGCGGTTCTATGAATGAAGGTTTAATCTCAACTCAACTTGGGTTGCCCCCGGTTCCTACTGTTGCTGAGGATTTAATTGTGATGCGGGATATCTTAATGGCGGAGTATGTTGGAGGCAGAGTTCATATAGCTCACATTAGCTCTAAGAAAAGTGTGGAGCTGGTAAGGCAAGCTAAGGCAAAAGGATTAAGTGTTACGGCAGAGGTTACACCGCATCATTTTACACTTACCGAAGAAGCATTAAAAATGTTCGATACAAATTATAAAATGAATCCTCCGTTAAGAACCAAGGAAGATGTTAATGCCATTATTGAAGGCTTAAAAGATGGAACAATAGATTGCATTGCTAGTGATCACGCTCCGCATTCTGCTGAAGAAAAAGATATGGAATTCACTAATGCGCCAAATGGTATTCTTGGTCTTGAAACTCAGTTAGGGTTGGCAATTACAGAATTAGTTCACAAAAAACATCTTTCTTTATTTGATATAATTGAAAAATTGTCTTTTAATCCGAGAAAAATACTCAATATTCCAATTCCGAGAATTAAAGTCGGTGAAAAAGCAAACTTTACGATATTTGATCCTGATTTAATTTGGACGGTTGATGTAAATAAATTCAAATCAAAATCGAATAATTCTCCCTTTGATAAAAGACTATTAACAGGTAAGTCGATTGCAATAATAAACAATAATAAAATGTTTTATGAGGATCAGTATTTTAGTTTAGTGTAATTATTAACAAAAGTCGGATTGTTATAAATGTTTATAAAACACTAAATTGTCTCAATCCATCTTCCTCCTTCCATAAAAAACAATGTCCATTTTATTAAACATTGCTGTTGAAGTAGACTACAGTTTTAATTCTGCAAAGTTTTATACACTTAATTTTAGCTTAAAAAGGTCATTTTTAAGCCAAAAAATCTTGGCATTTAGTTTGAATAAGAAAGGTAAAGCAATAAAGTGAGGCTTAAAATGAAACATCTAAAATTGACAACCGCGAAAATAGCCATATTTATACTTTCGCTTGCAATTTTATCTGCTTGCGATAATTTTAATAAAGAATATTACGACAATGTTCCACCTAATCCACCGAATAATGTAAGAGCTTATGCCGGAGATAATGAAGTTGAAATTGATTGGGATTACAACACGGAGCAAGATGTTGCAGGATATAACGTTTATTATTCAGATAGTTATTATGGAAAATATACATTGTTAGGCAATACTGAAAATAATTCTTATGTCGATTTCGATGCAAGTAACGGAGTAAAATATTATTACGGAGTAGCAGCTTATGATATAAACGGAAATGAAAGTGAACTTAGTTATGACGAAGCTTATGGTGTAGCGAGACCTGAAGGTATGAATCAGACAATTTTTGACTACATCAATTATCCCGACATTTCCGGATATGATTTTAGCGAATATTTAGTAACGGCTTTTGATGCAAGTGCGGATAATAATTCGGCTGATATGTTTTTTGAAAACTATAACGATACTTTTTATGTAGATGTTTGGGATGATACGGATATTCAAGATATGGGACCAACAACCGATATTTTAGATGTGGTTGAAGCACCGATTGACGGATGGATCCCTAAACAAGACGGTGAAAATATTAAATATGCAGAAGCAATAGTTGGTCATACGTATGTTGTTTGGACGTGGGATAATCACTTTGCAAAATTTAGAATAAAAAGTATAACACCTGAAAGAATGGTATTTGATTGGGCATATCAGTTAATGGAAGGAGAGCCTCAATTAAAAACAAGTGCAAGAGGGATTGGGAAAAGAAGTAAGTTACCCAAAAATGTTTTTAGAAATAAATAAGTCATGTTCCATGTAGATCTCCCGATAAAAAAGCATATCAAAAAACGGTATGCTTTTTTATTATCTTTTGATTAATTTCATTTAGAAAAATTTTGCTAAGAGAATTTGATATGAAAACAGTAAATGTTAAAATTGTAATACTTTTAGTCTTTAGTATTTTGGAGTTGAGTGCTCAAATCACTTTTGCAAAAAGTATAAAAGGATTTCAGCAAAAAGAAAATCCGGATATTATTTTTAAAGAAATGGAAAAGGGCTTTAACTCAAACAATATATCTAAAATTGCAAAATTTATAAAGGACGATACTTTTATAAATCTGAAAAACGGTATATCGGATTATTTTAGTTCAAGTCAAGCATATTACGTATTAAAGGATTTCTTTAAAACTTATCATATCATAAATGTTAAACTTGACAACATTAAAATTAAAAATAAATACTCCTACGCTTCCGGTAAACTAATCTATAAAAAGAGCGGAGTCAGTGGTAATGCTCAAGTTTTTATTTCTCTCAGAAAAACCCGCACGGGTTGGATTATTGCACAATTAACCGTTAGTTAGTATATGAACAATTCTAAAAGTAAGAAAAGAAATCTGATAATTCTTCTTGCGTTTTTAGTTGCCGTAGCTATTACTGTATATTTAATTAAACCCACAATTATTAAGAAAAGTAAAACAAAGTGGAAGGTTGAACTTGAAGAAAAAATTTCATCTATAAAAAATTTTACCCGGAAAAGAATTCAAGAAAAACAAGATTCGCTGTTTGAAGTTAAACAATTGGTCGAAAACCATCTTAAGATAAAAGGTCTAACTCAAAATGAGCTTATTAATTTTATTTGCCAAAATAAATTCACCAAGTTTTCTATTAATATTTCATCCAAATTAAATAAAGAATATGCATGGTCGCAAAAAGTATTTTTAAAACCGGATATAGATTTATTTAAAACTCAAAACAATAAAACACTGTTCATATCATCAGATTTAATAACATTTCTTTTTGTACAAGATACCCTCAACACTCCTAGCGCAGTTTTTACTATACAAATAGCATTGCCTATTGAGAAAGATTATACTTTGGAAAACAAATATTTTGATAAAATTAGTTTTACAGATGAATTGAAATCAAAATTTGATACGGAAGTGGAAATAGAGTATGATACTAAAAAAATTACTCAGACTGACGGAAGATTTTTTTCTTTTTATATTAAAAATAATTTAAATAAAAATATAGGCACTGTAAGTGTTAAAAAACCCACACTTGATTTGCAGCTATCAAAATTAACATTTCAAATCAACTCAATTGAATTTATCTTACTGATTGTTATTCTTTTACTGATATTTCCCATTTTGTTCGAAAATATTAAAAATATTAAATTTAAACTATTTAGAATTACAGTATATTTATTGTATCTTGGAGCATTAAGAACTCTATTATTTATATCCGGATTAGTTTCTAACAATTTTGATAGTCAACTGACAAATCCCGCTTATTTTTCCTCTGTTTTTGCTTTTGGTATTGTAAAATCGCCACTGGAACTTTTTATAACCTGTTTATTTATAGTTGCAATTATTCTAGTTGCATATAAAGAAATTATAGAGTTTATAAGAAAAGACAAAAATCCGGGAACTCTAGTTACAAAACTTATTTGGGCTTTTGTCGTTTTATTCTCGTTAGCAGCTTATTTCTTACTATACAGAGCGTTTGGAGCATCTATAAGAAGTACTATTTATGACTCTACGCTAGCATATTTCAAAGACGAAGTATTAATTCCAAATGCAACAACATCTTTAATGTATGCCAATGTTTTATTAATAGGGTTTAGTTTTTTCTTGCTTTCGGGTATATTGCTGCTGGCAATTCTTTATTATCTTAAAAGACTAAAATTAAGAATAGACATAAATCAAATCTTAATCATCTTTGTTGTCCTCCAAATAATAGGCTTTTTATTTGACCTATTACAACGTGAACCGCAGGGTACAACACTAATAAGAGCTATTTTTATTTTGCTAACTCTTTTGCTTGCATATGCAATATTTATTAAGCAAAGCGGTGGAATTAAATATATTATTTATTCTCTATTTGCTGCCTCATTTCTATCAATTGCTTTGATGATTCACTATAATTTTAATTTGGAGAAAGAATCTTTAAAATTGTATGCTGCCGATTTAAACCGACCGAATGAAAACTGGCTCGAATTTTTAGTTAAAGAATCTTTATTAAAGTCGTTTAGTAGAAAGGAGGCAATTGCGGCTTATACAAATCAGCATGCTAATTATGATGCCTATGCTTTTAAAATTTGGAGTAAAAGTGCACTGCAAAAAGAATCTTTTATTTCGGAACTAAGTATATACGATTATAATAGAAAATTTTTAGGAGGTTTTGGGTTTAGAGTAAATGAAATCCCTCCTATTGAGTGGTCGAAACTCGCAAGTTCATTTGACGATATACAAATATATAGCGAACAAATTCCAAACACTAACGCAAAAGTAGTAAGAGGAATTTTTCCTATAAAAAATCATTATGCATTGCTCGGTTATCTTGAAACTTCCGTTATTTACGATGTAACAAATTTTGGTTTTGATGAACCGCCCAAGTTTTTGTCGGCCCCGCAGGTTCATAAAAAACTTACCATTAAAACCGGGCAAATAAAGCTGCTTGAATTTATTAACGGTAAACTTAAAAATGTCGTCGGTGATATAAGGATATCCTTAAAAGATATTCAAAAATTAAAAACCGTTAAGTTTTCCGGAAACAATGAAGCGTGGTTAAATATAAAGTTTAATGGAGAGAGCTATTTATTCTACTTGTCAAAAAGAAAAATAAATAAACAGGAAAGAATATTAGCTCTTGGGTTAAAGCATGAAGATTTTTCTTTCAGGTTGTTCGACTTTTTCAAAACTTTCTTTTTCCATGCTTTACTAATATTGGGCTTCATGATTTTATATTTCATTTTTAGTTTTCAAAAAGGTTCAAAGTTAGTTGTTGGTCTTAGAACAAAATTATTAATTGCGTTTTTAATTATTTCCATAATACCTTTAGTCCTTCTCGCGTTTTATTTTAGAAATTTAACGGAACAAAAAAATAGAGATGCGATCTTATATAAACTTGGCAAAAGAGCATACCGAATTGAAACGTATGTAAATTCTCATGCAACGGCAAATAGTTTAGAGCTTACGGAAATTTTTGATAGAGCAAGCATAGATTTAAACATTAATTTTACGGTTTATAAGAATTATTCAGTATTTTATAGCACGGAAAGCTTGTTCTACGAAATAGGTTTAATTCCAAGCGTTATTAATCCACAGGCTTTCAGCAAAATAAAAAACCTAGGCACTCAAGATTTTGTTACACAAGAAACAATTGAAAAGTATAAGTTTAATTCATTTTATTATGTAGCAAACATCTGGGATAAAAGTTATACAATAAATGTAAATGATGCCTTTAACAAAATACTGCTTCCTATGTCGGGGAATGAGGTAGATGCTTTTCTCGTCGGTACTTATTCAATTGCTGTGCTATTGGTTATAATTTTAAGTACTATCCTTGCAAATCAAATTTCAAAACCAATAAGACGCCTTACAAAAGCAACAAAATCAGTAGCAAGCGGTGATTTAAATGTTAAACTAACCGATAAGACAAAAGGTGAAGTTAAAGATTTGGTTGACGGATTCAATTATATGGTAAAAGAATTGAAACTCAATCAAATACAGCTTGCGGAAGTTGAAAGGGAAGCCGCATGGAAAGAAATGGCAAAACAGGTGGCGCATGAAATTAAAAATCCGCTTACTCCAATGAAACTGGCTACACAACAACTTATTGCAGCTTACAAAGATAAATCCGATAAATTTGCTCTTATCTTCGAAAAAGTTACAAGTACAATAATTAATCAAATAGAAACACTTGGAAATATTGCAACTGAATTTTCTAATTTTGCAAAAATGCCAAGCTTAAAGATTGAAGAAACTAATTTAATAGGAACAATTAAAGAAGCAATAAATTTGTTTGTAGACGAGAAAGCAAAAATTATTTTTGAAAGCGAATTTGAAAGTGTTGTAATTCTTGCGGATGAAGACCAGCTGAAAAGAACGATAATAAATCTAATTAGGAATTCTTTACAAGCGAATTCTACAGAAGTAAGAATATCACTAGAGCTTAGCGAAAATCAATATCTCTTAAAAGTTAAAGATAACGGCAGCGGAATACCCCCAAATATTCTAGATAAAGTTTTTGAATTTAATTTTACAACCAAAGAAAGCGGTACTGGAATTGGATTGAGCTTAGCTAAAAAATATCTCGAGTCAATTAATTCTTCAATTGAAATTGAACGTACCGGAGAAAAGGGTACATTAATTGTAATACGGTTTAATAAAAAATAAGTATGTCGTCATTAACTCCATATCAGCTTAAAGCGCTTAAGTATGATAAACACATATCATTGACCGCAAATGCCGGTTCCGGCAAAACTTATGTTCTTTCAAAAAGATTTGTTGAAATTGCAATGAACGAAAAAATTGATATAAATAATATAGTTGCAATTACTTTTACGGATAAGGCTGCAGGAGAATTATATTCAAGAATTGCCAAAGAGATTGATAATAGAATAAAAAAAGAAAGTAAAAATTCTAATATTAAAAGACTTTTATATCTGAGAAGGAGTTTAGTATCGTCAAATATATCAACTATTCACTCATTCTGTATAGACATATTAAAAGAATTTGCACCTGAGGCAGAGTTGGATGTTAACTTTGTACCGATTGATACTAT
>CBEVZC010000122.1:0-9071 GCA_965554225.1 uncultured bacterium
TATAAAAAACCAATATTTAAAAAGGTAATTATTTTTACATTAATTCTTAGATTATGTTTTTAAACAAGAGTCGAATATATTTTAACCAAGTTGATCCCGGCGGAATTCTTTTTTACGGGGAGGTTTTTAACATTGTTCATAATGCTTATGAAGAAATGCTTAATAGTTTTGACCTCGATATAAATTATTTCGAACACTCTGAATTTGCTATCCCAATTATTCATAGTGAAGCTGATTACTTAAAACCGGTTAAATTCGGCGATGAAATCATTACGAAAATTGTTGTCTCGGAATTAAAAACTTCTTCCTTTTCCCTTGAATTTGAAATTCAGGATATTATTGGTAATATTTTGGTAAAAGTAAAAACAGTTCATGTATTTGTAAAGAAGAAAGGTTTTGCCAAAACGGAACTACCCACAGGATTGAGGAATAAACTAAATGAATTATACTCCACCAAATAAATCAAACAATTGAAATGACATTAGTAGTTTATAGTTTACTGATTATTTCATAAACTTTCCTTGTTTGTATTTTCCCTAAAGAAGTTTTTGGCAGTTCGTCTACAAAATAAATCCTTTTGGGAATTTTAAATCCCGGTAGGTTTTTTCTGAGGAATGTTTTTACATCATCTCCATTTATAGCGGAATTATTTTCTTTAACTATTACACCGACTACGATTTTGCCCCATTCATTATCATCTAAACCGATAACGCAAGTTTCCTTAACTCCGGGTATTTCGGATATTACGTTTTCAACTTCAAGAGGATTGATGTTTTCCCCACCGGAAATAATTAAATTATCTTTGCGATTTTGCAAAAATAAATATCCTTCATTATCTAAGTATCCAACATCACTCATCAAAAAAGAATTGTTTGCGAATTGATCTATAGAATCTCTTTCGTTCATAAAATATCCGCTGGCAACCGAGTTGCCGGTAACTTGGATTTCGCCATTCAAATTAGTTCCCATAACATTACCAGCAGTATCAATTGTTTTTATAACGTTTCCGGGAAACGGTTTGCCTACAGAGTTCGGTCTCTTTTGAAATTCCTTGTAGTCTAAATAAGTTATCATCGAAGATGTTTCGGTAGAACCGTAAACTTTTACAATCGGCAAACCTTTGCTGATAGCTGAACGAATTAATTCCGTATGCGCGGGACCACCGCCGATAAATGCTATTCTCAATTTGCTATTTGGCTCTATCTCTATTTCTAATAACCGTTTTAACATTGTCGGCACAAGTGAAATAACCGAAGGATTAAATTTTTTGAGTGCTTTAGCTAATTCCCGGGTTTTTAGTGATTGCGGTAAAATAATTGCCGCACCGGAAAGAAGCGCCCTTGTAATTACCGATAAACCGCCAATATGAAAAAACGGAAGACTTGCAAGCATTTTATCATTCGCTGAAAAGTTAAATATACTATTGATAGATACAAAACTTGCTCTTAGATTTTTACGTTCAAAAAGAACACCTTTTGACCTTTCGGTAGTTCCTGAAGTAAACAATATCAATGTATCTTTTTGCTTACAAGAAGGAAGTGGGTGAGGGTGTTTTAGTTTAATAGTGCCGGGGAACGGAAAAAATTCGGGATTAAAATCTTTACTTATCTTATTTTTAAAAGTTTTGTGAACTAAAGTGAATTTAGCGTTAGCAGTCGTAAGTAATTTTTCGATTTCATTGTTGAGCAAATTAAAGTTAATTGGAACTGCAATTGCGCAAATTTTCCAGATGCTCAATAAAGCAATTATAAAATCTTTATTATTTGGACAAATCAGCGCAACATTATCTCCTTGTTGTATGCCGAGATAAATTAATCGATGGGCCAAAGTTTCAACTTTTTCTGCTAATTGCGAATAAGATAATTTAACACCGGTTCCAAGAATGGCAGTTTTATCCGGAGTAAGTTTTCCGTACTTAAGCCATGTAAAGTTTTTTTTCAAATTGTTCGTCACCGGAAAGTTTAGTTATGAATCCTTTATACTTGTTAAAATCGAATTTAACAAAACCATTAATAATTTTGTAAGAATCTGAGGTTAAATCATTTTTATAAAATTCAGTTGTTGCCAATCCATGTGCAAATTTGTGGTCATTACCTAAAGCCAGTAATGGAAGGATGCTTCGTCCGACAGCGCTTTCCAAGGCAGAAGATATTATTATGTTTATTCCTTTTGAATTAGCATATTCAACAATTTTTAGTGTGTTAAAAATTCCACCGTTCAGCATTGGTTTAATAACGATAAAATCAAAGGAATCCGAATTTATTATGTTAATTATGTTATCTAAATTATTTGCGGATTCATCCGGAGCAATTTTAATGGGACTTGATCCGGATATGTTTATAAGTTCTTCAATAGTTTTTACGGGTTGTTCAATAAATTCAATATTGTATTTAGTTAATTGTGATATATACTTCTTTGTTTCATCAAATGACCAGGAACCATTTAAATCTAACCGGAGTTTTAATTTTGTCCCAATGGATTTATTTACAGCATCTATGATATGCAAATCATCATAAAAATTTTCCCTGCCGATTTTTATTTTCACAGTTGAATAATTCTTTTCTGCAATATCTTCAATTTCTTTAACCGTTTCTTTCAATGGTAATTTACCTACAACAGCATTAACCTGGATTTCGTTTTTCATTCCAGTGGCTACTAAATCAATTATAGGTTGATAATTTGAATGTATTGCAAAATTTAGTATTGCTTGTTCCAAAGCAAATTTTGCTACGGGATATTGGTTGAATATCGGGGCATTCAAAATTGAAATCGCATCTTCGATTTCTAAACCGGAAAATTCAGTAATCTTTTCGTTAAGTAAATTGCCAATATCACTTAAACTTTCAGAACCGAAGTTTTGGATGGGAGCTGCTTCACCGTAAAATTTATTTCCTTCATCATCTATAAGTTGTAGAATAATAATTTCTCTTATCTTAAAAGTCTTGTCTGAGGTAATAAATTTTGATTTCAAATCTAAACTATAGGGGAAGTATTTAAATTCCCTAATTTTCATAAAGAAATGCCGATTGCAAATAATAGTCCGTAAACGGCAGAAAGCATTGCCGTTAAAGCAAGTGTTTGATTTAGTTCAGCTCCTTTATACTTGTAAATCATACTTACAAGCCGAACTGCTAAAGGCAGTGATAGCAGTGGAAGAAAAACAAATAAACTTTCTTTATATGTAAAATAAACAACAAAAAGGATTAAGTAGGAAACAACTGTAAAAGTTAAGTATTGAATTCGAGTTAAACGTTTGCCCAATTTTACGGCAAGAGTAATTTTACCGGTGGAAGCATCTTCTTCAATATCCCGGTAGTTGTTTACTACTAATATGTTCGTAATTAAGGCTCCAACGGGAATCGATGCCCAAAGTACTAAAGGTGTGATTTCCACAGTTTGTACGTAATATGTCCCGACAGTACCAACGAAACCAAAGAAAATGAATACGAATATATCTCCTAAACCATTGTATGCAAGTGGATACGGACCGGCAGTGTATGCTATTCCCGCTAAGATTGACATAATACCGATTAGTAATGTAACCCACGTCGAAATATAAACCAGATAAAGCCCGAGTAAAAAGGTTAATGCAAAAATTAAAACAATTCCAATTTTCATTTCTTTTACGGAGATTAATCCCGATGCTAAAACCCTTAGCGGCCCAACTCTTTCTTCTTTATCTGTACCGGAAAGATAATCGTATAAGTCGTTTACAAAGTTCGTTCCTATCTGAATTAACAAAGCACAAATTAAAGCAACCAGAGTAGCGAGGAATTTAAATTTATTGTCGTAAAGTGCAATAGATGAACCGATAAGAACAGGTACAATTGCAGCAGGTAAAGTTTTGGGTCTGCTTGCAAGTATCCAGCTTTCAAATTTAGAATATTTTTCTATTGTTGTTTCTAACATTTTTTACAATTTTTATTGTAAAGTAATTAACTATCTTAAATGAAAGTGTCGGTTTTAAGGCACTCTTGGAAATTTCTTAAAGTCCGGTTTTCGTTTTTCATTATATGCTTTCTTTCCTTCTTGTGCTTCCTCGCTCATATAATAAAGTAAGGTTGCATTGCCTGCTAACTCTTGTATCCCGGCTTGTCCGTCTAATTCGGCATTAAATGCCGATTTTAATAATCTTATTGAGAGAGGACTATTTCCTAAGATTTCTTGCGCCCATTTAACGCCTTCTTTTTCCAATTCGTTAAGTGGAACAACTTTATTTACCATTCCCATTTCGTAAGCTTCTTCGGCGCTATACTGTCTGCACAGATACCAAATTTCCCTTGCTCTTTTTTGCCCGACCATTCTTGCTAAATAACTTGCTCCGAATCCTCCGTCGAAGCTGCCTACTTTTGGTCCGGTTTGACCGAAGACCGCATTATCGGCAGCAATTGTTAAATCACAAACAACATGCAAAACATGTCCGCCGCCAATTGCATAGCCGGCAACAAGAGCTATTACCGGTTTCGGAATGCTTCTGATTAATTTCTGAAGGTCTAAAACATTTAGTCTGGGAACTCCATCTGTTCCCACATAACCTTTATCTCCTCTAATTCTTTGGTCGCCTCCTGAACAGAAAGCGTATTTCCCATCTTTTGCCGGACCTTTACCTGTTAAAAGAATAACTCCTATTTCAGAGTCTTCCCGTGCATCGGAAAAAGCATCGTACATTTCCAGTACGGTTTCAGGTCTGAAAGCATTTCTTACTTCCGGTCGATTTATTGTAACTTTGGCAATACCATCCAATTTTTCATAAATAATATCTTGGTACTCTTTTGCTTTAATCCAATTGAAGTTCATGATATTCCTTAAAATTAAACACAGTTAAATTAAGCTTTTTACAATGCTCTAATTAAATTTAATGATTACAAATAAAAGAAACACATTATATCTTAATTGTTTAAAAATCGGTTAAGAAAAATAATAAATTCTTGCGGTTTTTCTAAGTGTAGATTATGCCCGGTATTTTTAACAATAACATGTTTTGCATTTGGAAGTTCCGAAGAGAGCTTTTTATTTATTGTTGTAAACTTATTATCCAAATCGCCTGAAATAAGTAATGTATTAGTTTTTAGGTTATGCAGTTTTCCCCAGTAATTCGGCATTTTGCCTGTACCGAAACCTCGTAAGGAATTAGCCAAGCCTGTCTTGTTGTTGAATTTCCGTCCTTCAACTATTTTGTTATATGTGTTTAACGGAAGTTTTTTTAGTGATTGGAATAAAGGTACGCTAAACCAATGGTTTATAAAATTTTCTATACTATTTTGCTCAATAAAATTTGCTAAATCATTATCTTGTTTTATTCTTCGTTTTCTCTCAATTTCGTTTGTAATTCCTGCGGTTGAGCTTTCTAAAATAAGTTTATTAACTCTTCCGGGGTAATTAATTGTGTAAGCCAACGCCGCCCTGCCGCCCATTGAATAACCGACTAATATTACGCTTTTAATTTTAAGATAATCCAAGATAGAATTTATATTTTTTATGATATTGTAGGTCGAATAAAAACTTGAGATTTTCGGTGAGCTGGTTTTGCCGTGCCCAATTAAATCAATTGCAAAAGGTTCAAATTCCGGGTTTAGTTTATCAAATATAAAAAGCCAGTCTTCTGCACATCCCGTAAACCCGTGCAAAAATAAAATCGGAATTTTTTTTTGAAGGGCATTTACATTTTTTGTTACTACATTTATTTCTATATCATTGGTTTCGATTATCATTATAGAGTTTTATTTCTTTTTGGACCCTTTGCCAATAAGCTTCTCTTATTTTAAGTGAATTTTTAGCATTAGTTTTTATTCTTAAAACCGTAAATTTTTTTCTCTTTAATGAAGATAGAAAATGAGTATTCAAATCTTTCCAATTTTCAATTTCGTATGTATTCCCACCGTAGCTTTTGGCAAAACTTAGTAAATCAATATTTAAAGGCGTACGGAAAAAATAAGTGAAAGATTTTCTGTAACTCGAAATTGGAAGCATATTAAAAATACCACCGCCATTGTTATCAATTAGAATTATTATCAACGGTATTTTCTGTTTTCGTAAAATCAACAAACTGTTCATATCATGATAAAACGCCAAATCGCCAATAAGAAGAACTGTCGGGTTATCGGATTCAACGGCAATTCCGGCGGCTGTTGAAATAATTCCGTCAATCCCGCTTGCACCTCTGTTAGAAAAAATATTAATATGTTTTTCACTTGAGGAAGCAAAAAAGTCTAAATCCCTAACTGGCATACTATTGGAGAACATTAAATTAGAATTATTTGGAACCAGTTTAAAAATCTCTGTTACTATTCTTCCTTCAAAAGGGAATTTTGCATTCTCAATCTTTTCTTTTTTAATAAGTTCAGAAATTTTTTCATACGTGGTTAATATATTTATCCATTTTTTTGATTTTGCAAAATTTAAGTTTTTTGTACTATCAAGAAAACTTTTACAAAATTTTTCTGGTGCAATTGTGAAGACATTTTGTACTGTTCGAGACGGGTCCTGATAATCTCCAAAAGTATTGATTAAAAATTTATTGGCTTTAGATTCTTTTATAAATTTCTGTACGATATTAGAAACAGGAGTATTTCCAAACTGAATTATTATTTCTGCATCAATTAAGTCGTAGAATGCATCCGATTTGAGAAAAGCAGTTGAATTGCTGATGATAAACTTTTTTGAAGAATTACTAAATCGGAGTCCGGAGTTTCCTTCAGCTAATATCGGATAGCCCAATTTAGATGCTAAGGATGAACATAACCTCGGGAAATTATCAGCATAATTATATTTACCGCAAATAATAATTCCTTTTCTATGTTTTTTAACTGCCCCTGTAAATTCAGTAAACTTATTTTTGCTAAGTGAGATGCCCCTGTTAATTTTTGATTTATTTGAAATGAGGACTTTTGTTTTTTTAAGGAAGTCTTCACTAACATTATTCGTAAAAGTGTTCGGTTCAAACGGTTTCCTAAAAGGAAAGTTTAAATGGACAGGACCGCGTTTTAAGTTTAAGCTATCTTGTACAGCATTATACGCAATCTTCTTAAGGCGATTTATTTTACTAAGCGACAATCCAGGTAAACCGATATTAACAAAACTTCTTATATGGTTAGCATAAATATTCTGTTGATTTATAGTTTGATTTGCTCCACAGTTTTGCATTTCGGGAGGTCTATCAGCTGTGCAAATAATTAATGGTATTCGTTGTTGAAAAGCTTCGATAATAGCGGGATAAAGATTAGATGTTGCTGTCCCGGAAGTTGTAACTACCGCCACAGGAGAATTGGATCGATTTGCTAAACCCAGAGCAAAAAATCCGCTTGTCCGCTCATCAATATTTACATAGGTTTTTATTTTGCTGTTTTCGGAGAATGCCAGGGTTAAAGGAGTGCTTCTCGAACCTGGGGAAATGCTTGCGTATTTAACGCCGGATTTACTCAGTTGTTCGACAAATATTTGTGCCCATAGAAAATTACGATTGACATTTTTCTTCATTAACAAACAGATTTTTTATTGGCTTTAATTTAAGTTCGGTTTCCTCGAATTCTGCATCAGGGTCTGAACCTTCAACAATTCCACAGCCTGCATATCCATATACTTTTTTGTTTTTTAGCAAAGCAGAGCGGATGGCAACGGCAAATTCCGCTTTGTTTTCCAAAGAAAACCAACCGATAATTCCTGCGTATAAACCGCGGTCGTGTTCTTCCATTTGAGTGATTGATTGAAGTGCGTTTATCCATGGTGCACCGCAAATTGCGGGAGTAGGATGTAAATTTTTTAGAATGGAAAAAAGTTTTAACTCTTTACTTAATTTTGCTCTGATAGGTGTCCACAAATGTTGAATGTTTGGTAATTTTCTAATTATCGGCTTTTCGTTAAATTCTATATTATTAGAAATCTTTGAAAGGGAGCCGGTAATAAATTGTACAACTGCATCTTGCTCATTAAGGTTTTTTCCGCTAGAGAGCAGTTCTCTTTCCAGCTTAAGGTCTTCTTCATGATTTTGACCTCTGGAAATTGAACCGGCCAAGGCGTCGGTTTCTATCCAACCGTCTTGAATTTTTGCTAATTTTTCCGGGGACGCGCCGAAAAATACAGAGTTATTTCTATGAAAGGCAAAAACGTAACATTTAGGATAACGGTCACTCAATTTTTGTATCAAGGAAGAAATATCCGGTGTATCCGAAAGGTCCCATTCAACTTCTCGGGACAAAACGATCTTTTGAATTGTTCCTTCATGAATCCTTTTAAGAGCATTTAATACTTTATCGTTCCAACCGTTATGAGCAATTGTAGAAGTGATTTGTATATTCTCCTGTTCAACAGGAGCTGAATTCCTAATTAGTAAATTAATAATATCAAGAATCTCATTTTCCAAAGTAAGATTATTAAAAGTAGATGCTCTGAAATTTATAATTAAAAAATAATCCGATCTATTTTTATAGAATAAGAACTTTGGAAGCATCCAGTCCGAATCATTAAAATCACTCCATACATTTCCTTGTTCATTGGGAACAAACTTCATACCGCCTAAAAACATCGGAGGAAATTTTAATCCCGCTTCATGCCAATTATTTTCAAAATTTTCCTCGATCTGCAGAATTTTACTATCTGTTTTTTCTATTCTATTTAGACCGTTTATTTTTATATCAAAAACAGATTTGATACCAAGCATAGATAAGTTGTTATCTGAAACGGACCAATAGAAGTAATCTTCCGAATTAAATTTATTTAACAGGAATGGAAAATTGATGTTTTTTATTCTATACGCAAAACTTCTATACCCGGAAGCATTCTCTTCATAATTAGTCCGGTTTTTAAAAGAATCGTTGAATAAGCGAAATTTTCTTAATAAATCTTTCAACACAAATACTTAAAAATAAAATATAAATATAATGTTTCTACTTGAAGTTTCAAATTTTATGATATAAATTTAACTTAAAGTTTTTATTTTACTATTCCGTAATATTGAATAATAAAACAGTACATATAAATAACAAACAATTTACTTATTCAATAAGAAAAAGTAATAGAGTAAAATATATTAGAGTTCGAATTAATATTGACGGTGGGATTGAACTTGTAGTTCC
>CBEVZC010000123.1:0-9012 GCA_965554225.1 uncultured bacterium
CCGGGACGCAGCTTTGAACAAATGCAATAGTTATAATTAAAACTATAAATAATTTAATATATTTTGTCTTCAAGATTTGCTCGCTTTAATTTTGTTTAAAATACTTATATTAGTTGAGTCCAGCTCAATTGCCGTCTGCCACATTTTTACGGCTTTTCTTTTCTTATTCAATTTATTATAAATATCTCCCAAATGATCAAATTGGGTTGAATTTTTATCGTCAATTTTAATAGCTTCCGCAACAAACTTTTCGGCTTTTTTATAATTCCCCAACTGATAATATACCCAACCGATTGTATCGAGATATGAAGAGTTTTTCGGCTCCTTCTTTAACGCACTCTTCACCAGCTTTAGTGCCCTTTCCAATTGTATTCCCCTCTCCGACAATGAGTAAGCATAATTATTTTGAATAAGTGCATTAGCAGAATCTATAGCTAGAGCTTTTTCGTAAACTTTGTCACAGTCCGGATACATTTTTTTGGAATCATAAATTAAGCCCATCATCCCTAACGCCTGAACATTCGTAGAATCAATAGTAATTACTTTTTTAAGATGAACAAGTGCATCGTCTTCTTTCTTTAGTTGATTAAGAGCAAAAGCATAAGCCAGGTTGGCATTTAGGTCATTTGGATTTAATTCAACCGCTTTCTTAAGATACGGCAAGGCTTGTTTACTTTTGTTGATTTGAGAAAGCGATAAACCAAGTATTAAGTTTATAGGAAAATTTTCAGGAAAATCTTTTACCACTCCGGATAATTCTTCGGCTGCTTCCTTATACTTTTGTTTATCAAAAAGCAGCCCGCCCAGCCTGGTCCAAACATTAGCATTCCATTTTGCCAATTTAGAAGCTTGTTTGAAATATTCAATTGCAACGGAATCATTTTTTTCGGTCAAAGATATTTCGCCCAGATATGCTTTAACTTGCCAATCAGAACTATCTTTATTAATCTCTTCCAACAGATTCTTAGCCAAAGGTAAATCGGCAGAGTCCTTAGTAGCTTGGGCTAAAAACATTCCCGCTATTTTAAGTTTAGTTTTAAAAGGGACATTTTTTTCATGAATTATTTTTTCATATTCCCCGGCTCCCTTTGCCCATTCACCCTGTTGTACAAAAACATTCCCCTTCAATTCAATTATCTTCAAATCATCCGGATATAAACGCATTGCATCATTAATCAATCTTAATGCTTTTTTGTACTCTCCCGATTTTATGTAAGCTTCCGCCAGGATTTTTTGAAGATTTAAGCTTGAAGGATTAAGTTCCAGTAAGTCTTCTACGGTTTTAATTGTTTCATCAACTTTGCCTAATCGTTCGTTAAGGTCTGCAATTTTTATTAATACTGTCCACTCCGGACCGGTTACACTTAATAATTTTTTATAAACCTCCAAAGCTTCCAACGGTTTATTAGCTTCGTAAATTTGACCAAGATTAAAATAGGCTTCAATATCTGTTGAATCCATTGCAATAATTCTTTTAAAAATTGCTTCTGCAGAATCCAGATTATTACTCACAAAATAAATCCTACCGAGTAGAAAATAATAGTCGGCGTTACTAGGTTCTTGATTGACGGCTTTTTCAGCATGCTTTTTTGCAAGAGCAAGTTTATTTAACCTAAGATAATTCTTACCTAATGCATAATGTATTCCCGCCGAAGGGTCCAACCGGAGCGCATCTTGATATTCCAAAATTGCTTCTGCATATCTATCTTTCATTTCATCCACTTTACCTTGAACGAAATGTGAAAGTGCATTTTTTTTTGCTGCTACAGAATCATGATATGCGGTTAAATTAGACATATCATTTTGAGCGCTTGCCGCACAGCCAATTTGTGTAAATAAAATTAAAATGTATTTTAGTGTTCTTTTAATTTTGTTAATTTTTTTATAAACCATTTTTTAAAGTCTTTTCATTAAAATAGTGATTAAATATATTTACTCTTTTTTCTATGTATTTAAAAAATTAAAAATATAATTTAGTGATTTTAATAACAAGAGATTTAGAAATGAACAATCGGCAGCAATTTATGATATATTCCAACCAACTTTTTGAAATATCCCAATTTTCAGGAAAAATACATTAACTAAAAATTCATTTCATCTTCAATTGTTGCAAGTATATTAAGATAACTTTCATATCTTTCAAAACTTATTTTTTCATATTCTACAGCTTTACGAACTGCACAGCCGGGTTCATGATAATGCGTACATGAATTAAATCTACAGTCATGAATAAATGGTAGAAACTCCTTGAAATAGTGCCCTAAGTCCTCTTTTTTTATTCCGTAAGGGTCAATTTCTCTTATACCAGGTGTATCAATTATAAAAGTGTTTCCGCCAACTTTAACCATATTGCTCGTTACTGTTGTATGCTTCCCCTTGTTGGAAAATTTACTGATATCGCCAATTTTGAAATTCAGTTGTGGAAATGTTTTATTTAACAATGAAGACTTTCCAACACCAGATTGTCCCCAAAAAATATTTACTTTATTATTTAGAATGGGATGTAATTCATTTATCCCAATACCTTCAGTTGCACTTGTTAAAATCACTTTATATCCAACTCCCTCGTATAGATGTTTCCATTCTTCAATACTGCTTTGCTCAATCAAATCAACTTTATTAATTACTAGAACAACATCAATTCCGGAACTTTCCCCTGCAACTATAATTCGGTCTATTAATCTGTTATTAAATTTAGGTTCATCAACGCTACTTACTAAAAAAAGAGTGTCGAGATTGGATGCGATTATTTGCTCGAATCTTTGTCCACGAAAGCTTAATCCTTTAATTTTCGGAGCCTTCCTTGAGAGATAATTCTTTCTTTCCTTTATCTCCTCAATTACTCCACTCTTCTTATCCGACAAAGTAAACTCAACAAAATCACCCACTGCGGCAAAATCGTATGTATAAAGTTTTTCCTTTTTAAGATTTAATTGCTTTTTGAATTTTCCTCTTAAAAAACACCGGATTTGTTTACCTGAAGAGGTCTGTACATAAAAATCCTTGCTTTCAACTCTAACTATTCTACCTTCTATTACAACCTCGAATAACTATTTGTTTTTCTTATTCATTTTTAAACTTGAAAATACAAATATAATATCTTGTAATAAACAATTTATAAAAAAAGAGAGATAAGAAAACTTATCTCTCCTCAATTTTAGTACTATTTACAAAAATTTTAATATTGATAAACGAAATTTAATATAAAATTATCCCGTTTAATATCTTGGAAAGTCCTTGATTCATTAACACCGTAATTATCTCCAAAATTCTTCCACCATCCGTGAGCATAAGCTAAGTTTACGGCAAAGTTGCTGTTTGGTGCGATTCCTAACCCTGCAGTAAAATATTTTTTATCAAACTCTTGCGGATCGTCTTTAAATGGTGATTCCTGATAAATAAAACCGCCTCTTAAAGCTAAGTCCATGAATGGGAAACGGTATTCAAATCCTAAATTATAATTAACTACTCCTCTGAATAAATTATTTATATCTCTATTATTTTGTTCACGTGTTCCTTGATCAAGTCCGTCTGTAAATTCCATACTTTTGTAATCAATAAGCTGAACTTGACCAGTTAAAACAGCAAACGGTAAATTAAGAGCCGCACCGGTTGTAAATTCATAAGGAGTACTAATATCATATTCGGTTTTGTTATCTATTGGAGGATCAAGCGTAAAGACTTGCCCGCTTCCAAATGTACTTTCACCGGATACAAAGTAGCTTTCTTTAATAGTATAGTGACTGGGAAATTTAATTGTTGCACCAATATTTATTAGAGGATTTAGTTTATAGAGAACACCCGTTTTAAAATCCCATCCGCTTATATCCCAACTTAAAATATCATTCAAATAGAATGACTGAAAATCAGTCGTAGAACTATCACCCGGATCTGTTAAACCGGTATACAAGTTATTGACATCTTCTTCCGTGTATTCACGGTTATTTTTATAGTTACCGTTAAGAATATCTAAAGATGCACCAAGATATACATCTTTTGCAATTTCTATTGCACCGGAGAATGCGAATGCATTTATATTGCCTGACTGTAAAATGTTACCGGATTGGTTTAGTCCGCCGCGGATTATAGTATCATCATAAAGGTAATCGCCGTTAGCATCATTAACGGGATAACTCGTTCCAAGCAAATAAGCAATATCATCATTAGTGGAAGTCAGGTCTTGAATCATTGAAGAGTTATTAGGATTAACAGCTTCAAATTTAAGTGATTTAGAAAAGTCTTTCATTCTTCCGTATCCAATTGAGAAGACTAAACTTCCTTTAAAAGTTGCTACAGGAAAAACCATGCCGAATTGGCTAAAATCAGTTGAACTATTAGTCACTTCCGAATTATTATTAAAAAACGACGTATTGTTATTCAAAGAAGTATAATTTAATCCTCCATAAACTTGCTGTTTTGAAACGAGTCCTAACCCCGCTGGATTAAAAAACGCTCCCGAATAATCATTACTTAAAGCGCTGTAACTGTTTCCAAGACTTAACGCTCTTGCACTGGAACCTAATCCCGGTATAGATAATCTTAATGCATCATTGAAGTTCTGAGCATTGACTAAATCATAGACCAAAAAACCTAAGAATATTGATATACCGATAATATGTTTAATCTTCATTATTAACTCCTACTGTTTCTTCTATTTTTTCTAAGACCATTTCGAGAATGAGTACCTCTGGAATTTGTTCCTGCCGAACTTCTCAATTTTCCGCCATTTAAATTATTTATTATTAAACCGGGCTTTCTTAATTTTGTTGGCGGTTTGGGAGCCGGCAAAATAACTATTATCGGATGATTAACAGGTTCAGGATAAATCATTACCGGTACCGGCGGCTCAGCAACTTCTGCAGCCTTTACATCTGCGACATGAAAGGAAGTATAACATCCGCTTAAAGCTAAAGTTATAAACAAAATTATTCCGAGAGTAAAAACTTTCTTAACCACCTTTATCTTCTCCTACTGCTGCTTCTTGAGCCACTGCTACGTGAGCCGCTACTTCGTGAACCACCACTTCTGGAACTGCTGCCGGAATAACTGGACCCGCTTGAACGCTTTGGAGCTGAGTAACTTCGTGAGCTGCTTGAAGATCGATGACTTGGAGTATAACTTCTCGAACTGCGTGAACTTGTACTGGGTCTGGAATAACTTCTCGGTCTTGAATTATGGTTTGGTTTGGAATAACTTCCGGATTTTTGCTGTCTTTTTGCCGGCGCTCTATACGATCTGTTTTTCGATTTATATCTCGTCTTCTGAGTATAAGAACGTGCTCGATTATATGTACGGCTTTTCCGTTTATAATTTTGTTTATTATTCGAAGATTTTCTATAGCTGCTTTTACTGCTTGATCGCCTGGAAGTTTTATTCCGCTTTACGCTTGTACGACTTTTCTTGTATTTTGAATTACTTCTGCTTCCGGTTATATTTGAATTTCGGTTATAACTTCGGCGACCTTGATTTCTAATGGTTTTTGTAGTTCTGCTTTTTGATCTTTTAGTATATGTTTTTCGCGTTTTACTAACCCCGGATTTGGAAAGCGAATTTCCTCTTAGAATTGTGCCTGATCTCCCGGCTCTTTCAATATTAGATAGCCCACTCCTTCTTGTTTTGTAACGTCTTCCGGAATTTGAGTTTCTGAGTTTTGTATATCTGTTAGTTCTATACTTATAAATTCCATGCGAATATGGATAATAATTGTAGTAACCGTAATAATTATAACTTCCATAGTAATAAGGGTCGTAGAAAGAATAATAATATGGTGTATAGAATGAATTCCAATAGAACGGATCATAATAAAAACCGTAATTAAAATAAAAATCCGGGTAAAAATCCGAATAGTAATAATTTCTACTGAAACGACCTCTCCAAGGAATATAATCTCCATAATTATCGTAATAATAATTGTTGACAACCTGAGGGTTTGTGTAATAATCTCCGCCTAATCCACGATAATTATTGTCGTAATATTCGGTTGAGTCTTCATACTCTGTCGTATCAGGATATTCTTCGTCATATCCTTCGGCTAAAGTATCTTGATATTCATAATCATTATCACCGCGTTCGAGCCTACCGTATTGGTCACCGGAATCATCGCGCGACAATTGTGTATAACATCCCGAAAGTGAGAATGTTATGAGAATAACAAATAACATACTGATATATTTCATTTTTCCTTCCTCCCGCTTCTAATATTCAACAACTATAAGACAAAATACATGCCCAAAATATTATCATTTTTAAGCTGTTTTTGCAGGTTTGAAACGGCTTTGTGTATAATATTTTATTTAATTGTCCATCATTGTATACAGAAAATTTAAATGTTATGTTCCTTAGAAATGCACACTTTCAAGTTATTAAGAATTGTAAGTTTTGAGCAGACCGGAAAAATTCAAAGGTAAAAAATCATCCTATTTGCATTTGTAGTTTATTATTTCAACAATCTGATAGAAATTTTATTGTTCTACTGAAACAAACCCTTAACATATTCAATATAAATTGCTCTATCAACCGGATGAGTACCTTCTAAATTTTTATTATTTAAGACGTTGCGCAAATCAAGACCAACATTAAACCCGCTTCCGACCGACCAGCGCAGACCGAAATTCAAATATCCTTTCCCTTTACCAATTGCACTACCAGTATTATCATTTATTCCCAAATCATATTCTGCAATAAGCGATACTTGTGGTCCCAACGTTTTTTCAGCTCCAATTTGCAGGTTAATATCTTTATCACCGTCATCTCCTTCAACCGAATAATTCACCATCCCGTGAAAACTGAGATAACCGAGCAGATCAAAGTTTTTTGAAGCAACCAAATAAAACCCTGGTGATTTTATTTCATACCTGTTAAGATTTTTAAAATAAAGTCCCTTACCCTGTGAATCAAAACCCAATGCAATTGCAGGAAAACGCAGGCGTTCATTTAAAATCCTAAACTTCACATTCACACCCGGAAGGTCATACCCTTTGGGATCTCCGGTTCCGATTAAATTTGATGCTCCGTACGAAATGCCAAAACTAAAGTTGCTGAAAACTCCGATTTCAATTTTGGTAATTAGTACACCGAATGGTAATAAATCAACCGAAGCACCTACAAAACCTTTATCCAGCATTCCGGCAGTAGGCATGTCAATTAACGAACGCAGCTCATACTTAGCATTTGTACCGGCAACACCTTGAGCAGATAAAAATTGAAAGGTTATTAATGAGACAAAGAATATCCTTAAGATAAATTTCATGTTATTTCATATTTTAATTTAATTAAATAGTATAATTCTTTTTATAACATAAAGTTAAGAAAAAAAAAGCTATTTAACAGAAAAGAAACATGAAAATTTAATGATGGGTCTTTAACTAATTCTGCAAGAAAACAAAATTATTTGCTACTATAGTCTTAGAGCATTATAGAAATATAGTAAATATTATTTTTTAATTTCTGTTCCATCTTTTGTGTCGATAAGAATAAATCCTAATTCCGAGAGTTCCGTTCTTATTTGATCTGCAAGTTCGTAAAGCTTTTCCTGTTTTGCTTTAACTCTTATCCGCACCAATAATTCCAGCAATTTATCAACCGTTTCATTTGTCTTTTCGGAAGATATTTCAGGTTCTTGTATAATCCCAAGGACAGCTTCGGCTGTGCTGTTCAAAAAGTCCAATATATCTTCATAAAAATTACTTCCCCATTCTTCATCTTCATTTAAAATTTTATTAACATCTTTAATCAAATCAAAAATCACTGCAACGGCTTTTGGAGAATTGAAATCATCATCCATAGCTTGTTCAAATTTATCATAATAAGTTTGAATTATAAATTCCGGATAGTTCCCGTCTGGCTCGGATTTATCTAACTTATTATTTATAGTCTGAACAAAGTTAGTAATTTTCTCAAGTCCTCTTTGTGCAGATGCTAATAACTCATCGCTAAAGTTTAACGGACTTGCATAATGAGCTTGGCTGAAAAGGAGTCGAATAGTTTCAGCGGAAAATCGTTTCACCACATCTCTTGCAGTGAAAAAATTTCCCAACGATTTCGACATTTTTTCATTCTTAATATTGAGGAATCCAAAATGGACCCAATATTTCACAAACGGTTTATGATTAGCGCCTTCACTTTGAGCAATTTCATTTTCATGATGGGGGAAAATGAGATCGTGCCCACCGGCATGAATATCAAAAGTTTCTCCCAAATGCTTCATACTCATTGCAGAGCATTCAATATGCCAGCCTGGTCTTCCCTCTCCCCACGGGCTTTTCCAATGCGGTTCGCCTTCTTTGGCATTTTTCCATAATGCAAAATCGAGAGGATCATGCTTTCTATCGTTCACTTCGACACGAGCGCCGGCTTCAAGATCATCTAATTTTTTACCGCTTAATTTGCCATATTCCTTAAACTTATGAACGTCGTAGAATACGTCTCCGGCGGTGTTATATGCAATTCCGTTTTTTTCTAATTTTTTAATAAGATCAAGAATTTCTTTAATATGTCCTGTTGCTTGAGGATAAACATCAGCCCTTTTTATTTTTAACTTTTCAATGTCTTCAAAAAATGCATTTGTAAATCTTTCCGCAATAACCGATGCTTCAACACCCTCTTCATTAGCTTTCTTTATTATTTTATCATCAACATCCGTTAAGTTCATAACATATTTTACTTTATATCCCTTGTACCTCAAATATCTCTGCATTATATCCGCCATTACAAAAGAGCGCGCATTTCCAATATGGAAATAATCGTATACTGTGGGACCGCAAACATAAATACCTACATTAGGTGGATTTACCGGTTTAAATTCTTCTTTTTTCTTTGTAAGCGTATTATAAATTTTCATTTCAATCCTTAATTAAATTAGCTAAAAATAATAATAGGTAAATGTATTAGCAAATTTATAGTAGGAAAATATAAAAAATAAGAGGGAACCAAACTAATTATAATTAACCGGATTACAGTCGTGTTAGGTCAAAATAAAATGTAACCAAAGTAGTTAGTCGTTAAGTCAAAATA
>CBEVZC010000124.1:0-8766 GCA_965554225.1 uncultured bacterium
TAACTCACTCATTCATAACCTAATTAGGAGGTAAAATGAAACTACTAAAAATTGCTGCAACTTTAGCAGTAATCACAATTTTCACAAGTTCTATAATTGCTCAACAGGCAATTTTTGAAAAAGAAGGTGAAATACCGGTACCTGCAATTGAAAACGCAGGTTTTGGAAATGTTATTGCCGGCGTTGATCTTGACGGAGATGGAATGCCGGAAGTATATGCTGTAAATAATATGTACGACTTGGGTGGTGCCGAAGCTATCCCAAGGATCTACAAATTTGAATGGAACGGTGCTTCGTGGGATTCAGTTTGGGGTGCTGATGCACCATTAACTGCACAAAATACTTGGCCGGCATTAACTTATGGTGACCTTGACGGTGATGGCAGATACGAACTTATTTGGGGACCGGTTAATAATTTTGCAGCTGGTGTTAATCCTTCACGAGTTTTGGTATATGAAGATGATGGGAATTCAAGTGACAATGCAATGGGAGTGGATGATGGTACAGGCCATTATTTACCAAATGCTAAATGGACAATATTACCAGATAGTAGTAATAGCGAACAATTACGTCCCTTCCGGTGGGAAGTAACCGACATTGACAACGATGGCCAAAAAGATTTGGTTTTTGGGAGCAGAAGAGGAGATAGAAGGTTCGGAGTTATTGACGTAAGTGATATCCCGAACAATGGCGATAGTTCTGAGACATGGACTTTGATGGAGTCCGGACTTTCCGATTCAACGTTTACTTTTGGTAGCGGAACTATTTATGACATGGTTACTGTTGATAGTACCATTTACTTGTTCCATTCAGGCGGTGATGTTACTGCGGTTACATATAACAACGGTACTTGGGCAACAACTGTAGTTACAGATGCTGTCCCAGGAGGATCATGGAAATCAGCTCAGGTCGTTGATATTGACGGTGATGGAACAATGGAAATTATGGTAGCAGGTTGGACAACCGGTAATAACCAAATTTATGTTTTACAAGTAGATGGCGCTAATATTACAACCAATGCTGTTTTCAATGCTGCTAATCTTATCGGCGCTTCCGGAAGATTTTACGGAGGTGGCGCAGGTGATACAGATGGTGATGGTATGTTAGATTATGTAACCGGAACCAGAGGAGCAAAAGTAAATGGAATGATGGTGCAATTATCCTATAAAGGCGGTGATATTACAGATCCTGCAAATTATTACGCTTCAGTGATTGATCAGGATAGATTTGATGCCGGACGATATGGCTTAATTGGTGTCGGAGATGTTAATAATGACGGCAATGACGAAGTTTTATATGCCAGTGACTGGAAAGGAAACGATAGCGGAACTCCTCCCTACCGTGTTCCATTAACAGTTTTAAATCATGTTTTGACTACGGAATCAATTGCTAATGCCAGAGTTGATGCTAATGGAGATTTTGTTCCTGATAGAATGGGTGATTCAGTTACAGTTAGCGGCGTTGTGACCTCTACAAATTTTGGCAGCGGTTTACAATATTTCATTCAAGATGCTACCGGCGGAATTCAATTATTCAATTTCAGCAGCGGCGTTCCATTAAATGTAGGAGACTTTGTTGTTGCTAAAGGAACAGTTGATCAATTTCATGGATTAGACGAAGTGGCAGTTGCAGATCCCACAATGGATATAATGGTTCTTGATTCCAATGTAACCGTTCCTGCAACTAAATTAACAGTTGACGAATATATGTCCGATCCTGAAACATACGAAGGGCAAAAAATCACTATCACCGGTGTTGCACCTACAGCAACATCTGTTCCATGGCCGGCTTCCGGCAGCAATGCTAATATTACGTTGTGGAACGGCTCTCCAATGAATGTAACTATGAGAGTTGATAAAGATACTGACTTGGATGAAAATGCAGAGCCAAGTTATCCAATAAATGTTACCGGAATAGCAACACAATTTGCTTCCGGTACGCCTCCAAACGATGGATATCAAATTACACCTAGCTTTTATGCTGATATTGCACAAGGAATTTCTGTAGCTCCTTCACCTTATTTTTCAATGGTTGAACCGGCTGATAGTTCTGTAATAGCACTAAATGACTCAAGTGATTCCTGGACATTTTCCTGGAATAAACCGGTTGATTTGAATGGAGATGCTTTAATTTATCAAGTTGTTATGATGTTTCCTGACACAACAGTTAAGTTAAATGCTACAGACACTTCTTATGTCCTAACTGCACCAATGGTGTTGGATTTATTAAAGGGAGATACAGTTACCGTAGATGTTAAATGGACTGTTTTAACTACTGATAATAATGAACCTGCAGTTACAAGTAACGATACTTCTTCATTTACTTTAGTTAATAACGTTTTGGTTGGTGTTGAAGATCAAAGTATTCCTACTAAATTCTTTGTTGACCAAAACTATCCTAATCCATTTAACCCAACTACAACAATTAAATTCGGCTTACCGTCAGATCTTAATGTTGACTTAAGGGTTTATGATATATTAGGTCAAGAGGTTAAAGTTCTTATGAACAACCAATTATTAAGAGCAGGTGTTCATGTAGTTAACTTTAATGCTTCTCAGCTAGCTAGTGGAACATATATTTACCGACTAAAAGCCGGAAATAGTGTTACTATTAAGAAAATGATGCTTTTGAAATAAATCGCATTTATATTTCTAAAAAGCCGGGCATTATTTGTTCGGCTTTTTTTATTTTCTTTTGCCTGCCAAAATTTAAACAGTTCTCGAAATGGTAAGTCAACTTGCTAAGTTGACTTTTTTATCTCCGTACGGATTTGATTAGATTCTAGGATTTTGCTAGAGAAGCATGTCATCTTGTCTTACAAGATTAAACTCGAAAAACAAATAGAGATTAGACACTTTGCGGAAATTGGATTATAAAATCGCCCCTATATTAGTAGCTATTCTGAACTAATTTTAAATCGATCAAGAGCAATAGTTATAGAGTAATTGCAAAAGAATTTTCCAGTAAGATTAGCTAAAATTATCTTAACATAGATTAATAATCTGTGTTAAAGAATATTTCACTCTGAATTACCACTTCATAGAATTACTCTTTTAATAGTTAATATTTTTTCTTAAATTTTAGTTTCAGTGTTTTAATTACTAATCTGATATTATTTTGACACCTCAAGAAGAAGTAAAATACTTATTAAGATTATACGGAATCCGTCAGAATTGGTTAGCTCATCAAATTGGCGTAAAACCTCAAACACTTTCATACATGCTAAACGAAAGCAAAAAAATTGATCCGGATCTTTTAAAACTTATAAAAGAAGTTATAAATTCATATCAATATGAACAAGAATTATTCAATCATAGATTTGATGATAATTACGATTTATTTGATGATGAGAAATTAAGAATTGGCATTGGCGGTAGAATTAGAATATTTGCGAAGCGTAAATACGGCACTTTAAAAAAACTGGCAAACGCAATGAATATTTCTCCGCAACAACTTCAGCAATACATTAGTGGAAAAAGAGAACCCGGGTCCAGAATATTAATTAAATTGTTAAAACTCGGCTGCGATATTAATTGGTTGTTAAGCGGCACTGAATCGTTAGAATCTTTTAAAATTGATAAGCTCGAAAGAGAATTCAGGAAATTTCAAGATACTTTATCGCATATCTCAAGTTTAGTAAAGAAGTAATAAAAAGAAAATATATTTGCTTTAGTTTTACTAAACTAACTATTTCAGCTTTCAGTAATTCTCTCTTTAATCTGCTCCCCTAATTTATTTTCAATTTACGTTTTGTAAATTTGCGAAGGATAAACAAACTGCAAAAATACTATTGATTGCATATTATTTTTTTTAAGTTAGCTTATAAAAAATAATAGAGTTCACCAGCACTATCCTATATATTGGTTAAATGATGACCAAGCAAAATAATAAAGAGCAACAATCAAAAGAACCGAAATATAGTATTTACTTACCAAAGACAAAATTTGGAATTTTCAGACGGTTTTTGATTTCGTTTTTATTAATTTCAATAATCCCCATTTTTATTTTTGGACTTTATTCAATTTACACTCTCAATCAACTTGATAATGATATAACTAAAAAAGTAAAAAATACTATTGATAATAAGACCTTACAGGAATTAGAACTCCAAGCTATATATACAGCAAACGCTGTTAATAAATTTTTAAAACAGCGAGAATATGATTTACGAGCTCTTAGCAATTTAGCTCCAACTAAAAAAAATTATTTAAGATTTTCCAAAGAACATCTCTCGGAAATTTGGATACGAACCGGTACAAATAAGCATTTTGGAGAAATCCATAAATTAATACCTATTTATAAGGAAATTTCTTTTATTGATGCCTCCGGGATGGAAAAAGTTAAAGTTGCAAAAAATAAAATTGTACCGGGAAATGAATTAAAAAATATATCAATACCTAAGAACACAACCTATAAATCAGAGAAATACTTCTCTGAGACTAAAAAATTTGGGAAAGGTAAAATTTACGTTTCACACGTAACCGGTTTTTATGTTACGCGAAAAGAACAACTCGGTTCGGCAGCAAAAATAGAAAATGCTGTTGAAGGGAAAAAATATGACGGTATAATTAGATTTGTTTTACCCGTTTATAGAGGAAAACATTTTATAGGCGAAGTAATGTTAGGTGTTGATCACCAACATTTAATGGAATTTACACAGCACATTTTACCAATAAATAAAAATCAAACGGTTTTTCCAGTTTACAGTTCCGGTAATTATGCATTTATGTTTGACGACGACGGTTGGACAATTACACATCCTAAATACTGGGATATAAGAGGAGTAGATGAATACGGTAAGCGAGTACCGTCTTACAAAGAAACTACTTCAAAAAAGGATTTAGAAATCGGCAGAATTCCCTTCAATCTGGACGATGCCGATTTTATTCACCCCAACTACCCTTTTGTTGCCGATGAAATTAGAAGTAAACAATCAGGTACGGTAATAACTAAAAATATCGGCGGTGTTAATAAAATAATGGCATACGCTCCAATAGTTTACTCAACCGGACCGTATAAAAAATATGGTGTGTTTGGAGGAATTACCATAGGGACGCAGCTTGAGCAATTTCAGAGCGGTACAAAACCCATTACTGCTGAAATGGAAAAGATAATGGATTTATTCAAAAAGAATATTACTTGGTTTATTTTATTAACATTTTTAGCCGCTGCAATTACTTCTTTCTTCGTATCCCGCAATTTCACCAAACCAATTATACAATTAACAACCGCTTCGGAAAATTTAGCCGACGGAAAACTAGACGAACGGATTTTTATTGATCGAAACGATGAAATCGGTACTCTTGCAAGTTCTTTCAATTTTATGGCATACGAGTTACAAAAAAGTAAATCAGATCTTTTGGAGTCACTTAAAGTGTTAGAACTTTCAAAACTTAAAATTGAATCTTATACCAAAGACCTGGAATATCAATTAAAAATATTTAAAACTATTCAAAAAATCAGCAGCATTATCGGAAGGACATTCGACTTTAATAACGTACTAAAAATAATTTTGGAGAATAGTGTTAAAAGTATTGGCTTTAATAGAGCTATACTTTACCTCATTGACAAATCGGGCAAGTATCTAGAATATCAAGAAATGTTCGGTTTTACAGCAGATGAAGAAAAGATAGCAAAAAAGTCGAAATATGATATTCTTCATTTTGACTGTATTGAAACTAGAACTATAAAATCGGGAGAAATAATTTTTGTCGAAAACTTTAATCATTATGATAAGGCTACAGATCTTGACAGAAAAATCAGAGCGATAAGTAAAAGTAGTTCATTCGTGTTTGTTCCTTTAAAAGCAAAAGAAAAAATTATTGGAATAATGGGAGCGGATAAATTAAGATCGAAAGAAAAGATAACCGAACTTGATATAAATTCACTTCAGATACTTGCAAACCAAGCTTCGCGGGTTATTGAAAATACACAGCTATACCAGGACTTAATAAAAGAAAGAAATTTTGTAGAAGATGTTTTAAGATTTATGCCAAGCGGAGTTATTACTATCGATAATAATTTTATAATAACCAGTTTGAATAAATCAGCCTCTACAATTTTTAATATAAAAAGCAGCTCTGCCGTTGGCAAACAATTTTGGGATGTATTCAATAAACTGGATAATTTTATAAGCGAGTTTAAAAAATACTTCACCGACTCAAAGAACAAAGAGTTTAGCTTTGCAATACAACAGCAAATTGAAGATAAATTAAAGTACTTGGAAATTGCCGTTGCCAATATTAAATCCGAAGATAAAACAAATTTAGGTTATATAATTATTATTTCGGATAAAACCGAACGAAAACTTATTGAAGACCAATTACAGCAAATTGAGAGACTTGCACTATTAGGAAGATTTGCCGCCGGTATAGCACACGAAATACGCAACCCGCTAACCGGTGTAAGCCTTTTCTTAGATGACCTGCACGATAAAGTTACCTCCGACAAAGATATTGCAGGAATTATTGAACTTGCACTTTCGGAAGTAGAAAGACTAGAGAAATTAGTTAACGAGTTATTGGAATACGCTTCGCCTGCAAAAGGTAATTTTTCCCTTAACAATTTGAATGAAGTTATTGTATCGACTATTAATTTTTTGAAAAGTCAGTTTAATTCCTCTGATATTAAAGTTAAAGAAAACCTCGCCCCTTTTATTGAGCCTTTCATATTCGACAAAGAAAAACTGCGTCAAGCTCTTTTAAACATTTTTATCAACTCAATACAAGCAATAAACAAAGGCGGCGAAGTAACAATTTCTACGGAAATAACTAAAATGGAAAGTAATATTAATAAGAAATCACCTAGTCTGAAGCTACAGAATTTTGTTAAAATTTCCATTGAAGATACCGGTACCGGACTTAAGCTAAATGAAGAAAAAGATATCTTCGAACCGTTTTATACAACAAAAAAGGGTGGAACAGGTTTAGGGCTTTCAATAACTCATACTATAATTTCCGAACACAATGGAAAAATTGAAGCAAGAAATAATGTAACAGGTGGAGCTTTATTCATAATTTATTTACCTTACATCAAAGAACATAAAGTATAAAATTTTTAGCTATAACTTAGGAGAGATGTTTATATGTCAAAATCAATCCTTGTTGTTGATGATGAAGAATTTATAAGATTAAATCTTAAAAGAATTTTTTCGGAAGAAAATTATAACGTCCTTTTAAACAGCACAGGCAAAGATGCAATTAAAACGATAAAAAGAACCAAAATAGATATTGCCTTATTGGATGTAAACTTACCCGACATAAATGGTCTGGATGTATTAAGAAATTTAAAAGAAATTCAACCTGACTTATTGGTGATTATGATTACCGGCTTTGCATCAGTTGAAGCTGCAGTAAACGCTATAAAATTAGGAGCTTACGACTATATTAAAAAGCCATTTAAAGCAGACGCAATTAAACTAATTACAAAACTTGCTTTAGAAACTCAGTCACTTAAAAAAACCGTTAAAAAATTAAAAGAACAGCAAACCGACAAATCCAATGTACTCGATAAAATATTAGGTGTCAGTCATCCTATTACACATGTAAAAAATCAAATAACCGAATTCACAAAGTATGATTCCGAAACAGTACTAATAACCGGAGAAAGTGGTTCCGGCAAACAGCTGGTTGCCACTGCCCTTCATTTTCTCAGTCCCCGTAAATCTAAAGAATTTGTAGAAATTAATTGTGCGTCAATACCGGAAACTTTACTTGAGAGTGAACTTTTCGGATATGAAAAAGGTGCTTTTACCGATGCCAAGACTAAGAAACACGGACTTTTAGAAAAAGCAAATGGAGGTACTCTATTCCTAGATGAAATTGGTGAAATGAGTATGCCCCTGCAGGCAAAATTACTACGATTAATTGAGGATAAAAAATTCAGGCTATTAGGTTCAACCTCCGATATTGAAGTCGATTTGCGGATTATTGCTGCTACGAATAAAAATTTAGACAACGCAATAAAAGCTAAGGAGTTTAGGAAAGATCTTTATTATAGACTAAATGTATTAAGAATTAAAGTTCCTTCTTTACATGATAGAAAAGAAGACGTTTTAATACTTGCTCAATATTTTCTGGACTTTTTTAACAAAAAATTTAATAAGGAAATTACTGACTTTTCGGAAGATGCTAAAAAAATACTTCTAAAACATGAATGGCCGGGCAATGTAAGGGAACTAAAAAACATAATTGAAAGGATTTGTATTCTTCAAAAAACTCCCGTAGTTGAAGTAACCGATTTACCGCCGGAATGGAGAGATGTAAAAAAAGATGGTAATAAAGAATTCTTTTTTGAGGATTTTAATTTTAATCAAACATCATACAATGATTTTCTGTTTAAAATAGAAAAGGAACTTTTGCAAAAAGCATTTACCGAAAGCGGATTTAATACAACAAAAGCAGCCAGACTTTTGAAAATTCCAAGAGAAACCATGAGAGATAAGCTATCAAAATATGGAATAAGAAACGGCGATAATTAGCCGGTTATGGCGAAATATCACCGCTTAAAATTTATCTCTTACAATTTCCCCGCCTCATTTTTTTTCATAACTAGTGATAAGACCTTAAAATCGCTTTTGAAGACCACTCCTCTTAAATCGATATTTTGGCATTCGTTTTGATAAGTTGTGTTATATATTATTTTATCACCAATAATTTATTGAATAAATTCGGTAAGAAATATGCAAGGGGGAACGCAGCAACAATAGATAAAAATGTTTTTTATACGATGAGACAATATAATTTCTAATAATAAACACTTTATCCA
>CBEVZC010000125.1:0-8711 GCA_965554225.1 uncultured bacterium
CAATACCGTGTATACCAATTTCAGCTCCTAAAGGCGTATTGGAAGGAGGACATTGGTTGTGGTCATATGAATATTTAATTTCCATGTAATCTTTTCTTGTAATAAGTCTATTTTGTAAAGCTTCCGCTGCATCTTTTGGTGTTGGGTAATTTAGTTGAAGATTTTTATAATATTTAAAATTTGTATCTTTTTTGCATATTCTATATTTACCAATTGGTGTTGCATAGTCTCCCTTGAAAATTTTTATATTGCTGTTATTTCTTCCAAACACAGCTTTATAGCTTTTTATTTTCGTTTCATTTGAGTAAAGATCCAAATGATAATTTTTACGATCAACAATTATGCGTACATTATAAAGTTCAGTTAACCCTTTTTTCTGCATTGCTTCTTGGAGAGTTGTTTCTCTAATATTAAGAATAATTCCGTAAAAAATCATCCCAATAAAAAATATTAGAATACTAGCTATTATATAAACTATATTTCGAAACATACAAACTGATCACAAGATTAATTATTTTCAGTATTTTTTATACAATTAAAAAATACAAGAATAAAAAAGTACAAAAAATAAAATTCTTAATCACTTAGGAGAGAAATTATGAATAATTAAATTAAAGGACTAAGATAAATATAATTATTGCAATTTACCTCAGTCCTTTGAAAAATGATTAGCTTTTTGACGCTTCTACTACGGCAATAGCAGTCATGTTAATAATTTCATCAACACTAGCGCCGCGCTGAAGAACATGAACAGGTTTTTTCATGCCCATCAAAATTGGTCCAATCATGGTTGCATCAGTTAATCTTTGGAAAAGTTTATAAGCTATGTTACCTGAATGGAGGTCCGGGAAAACCAGAACGTTAGCTCCGCCTTTGATATTAGTAAACGGGAATTCGTTTGCCAGTATTTCTGCATCTACAGCTGTATCTGCTTGCATTTCGCCATCAATAATAATATCAGGTCTCGTTTCATTTACAATTTTAACAGCATCGGTTATCTTTTGAACTTGCGGATGTTTAACACTTCCAAAGTTGCTGAATGATAACATTGCCACTTTTGGTTCGATGTCGAATTCTTTAACAGTATCGGCAGCACTAATGGCAATCTTTGCCAGATTTTCTGCATTAGGCATGATATTAACAGTTGTGTCCGCTAAGAAATATATTTTTCTATTGTGAATCATAATATATAAACCGGATACCAAACCAATATTTTCTTTTACGCCAACACATTGTAATGCAGGTTTTATAGTGTAAGGATAATGGCGCGTTATACCGCCAATCAAAGCATCTGCATCACCGTTTCTAACCATCATTGATCCAAAATAGTTGGATCTGATTAGAAATTTCTTAGCATCGCCTTTAGTTACACCTTTTCTTTGACGTAAGGAAAAGAAATCCTCAGCATAAGTCTCCAACTTATCTGAGTTTTCAGGGTCAATTATGTCGCAGAAACCTTTTGTAAATCCAAATTCTTCAATTTTAGATCTGATAACTTCTTCGTTACCTAAAAGGACCGGTTTAGCTAATTTTTCAAACGTAGCTATATGGTATGCAGCCCTGATAATTCTATCATCTTCACCATCCGGATAAACAACTCTCTTTGGTGTTCGCTGAGCTTTTTGTACCATTATTCTCATAATTTCTTGAGAAAATCCCAAACGTTCTTTTAATTCGTTTTCATATGACTGCCAATCTTTAATTATATGTCTTGCCACACCTGTTTCGATAGCGGCTTTTGCAACGGCAGGAGCAACCTTCCATAAGACTCTGGGATCAAACGGTTTTGGAATAATATAATTTTTACCAAATGTAAATTCTTGATTTGCATAAGCTTTAAGTACTACATCCGGTACTTCTTCTTTCGCCAAATCTGCTAAAGCTTTCACGGCGGCGAGTTTCATTTCGTCATTTATTGCAGTTGCTCTTACATCTAAAGCGCCTCTAAAAATAAATGGAAATCCTAAAACATTATTTACTTGATTTGGATAATCACTTCTTCCTGTTGCCATTACTAAATCATCTCTTACGGCAGTTGCATCTTCATATGTTATTTCGGGATCGGGATTAGCCAAGGCAAAAATAACAGGATGCGGAGCCATGCTTTTTACCATATCCTGAGAAACTAAATTCGGCTTTGAAAGTCCTACAAAAACATCCGCGCCATTCATTGCATCTTCAAGTGAATCGTATTTCTTTTCCGTTGCAAATTCTTGTTTGTATGGATTTAAATCGGTTCTTCCTTTGTGAATATGTCCCTTAGAATCAAACATAGCTATATTTTCTTTTTTAACACCAAGCTTAACATAAAGTTTGCTGCATGCTATACCGGCAGCGCCTGCTCCAACAATTACGAATCTTATATTTCCCAAATCTTTCTTTGCTATCTCTGCAGCATTTATAATGGCTGCGGATGAAATTATAGCGGTTCCATGCTGATCGTCATGAAAAACAGGAATGTTTACGGTCTTTTTTAGTTCCTCTTCGACCTCAAAACATTCGGGAGCTTTTATATCTTCCAAATTTACTCCGCCAAAAGTCGGTTCAAGTAATTGGACTGCTTTTATTATCTCCTTTGGATCTTTTGTTTTTAATTCAAGATCAAATACATCAATATCGGCAAATCTTTTAAATAAAACCCCTTTTCCTTCCATAACAGGTTTACCGGCTAAAGGACCAATATCGCCGAGTCCTAAAACGGCAGTTCCGTTAGAAACCACAGCGACTAAATTTCCTTTAGTAGTATACTTAAAAACATCATCTTCATTTTTTTCGATTTCTCTACATGGTTCTGCAACTCCGGGCGTGTAGGCTAAGCCTAACTCTCTGGAAGTAAAACAAGGTTTTGTGGCTTTAACCTCAATCTTTCCGGGTCTGCCTTTACTATGATAATCAAGAGCTTCTTGCTTTCTCATTCCCATCGGAATTTTCCTTATAATATTAAATAATTTTTTGACTAAAAAGACATTTTTGTCTTACAAAAGATAATCATATTAATTCGGAAGACAAAAAGATAAAGGGGCTTTATTAAGATTTATTTTATTAAATTAGAAAAATGATAAGATTAATTTTTTACAAACAAATCTTTTTATCTGTAACTATTGATAGATAGAAATGATTCTTTCTTTTAGTACGAAAATTACAATAAAAACAAACTAAACTTCCAGAATTTCTTTTTCTTTTTCTTTAATTAGTTCATCTATTGTTTTTATATGTTTATCAGTTAATTTTTGTACTTCGTCCTCGGAATCATATCTTAAATCTTCCGAAAGTTCTTTTGCTTTCTCAGCTTTTTTCAGGTGTTCGTTAGCATCTCTTCTAATATTTCTTATAGCAATTTTAGCGTCTTCGCCAAATTTTTTAACTAGTTTAACCAGTTCTTTTCTTCTCTCTTCGTTTAATGGGGGAATTGGAATTTTTATGTTTGTCCCATCATTAGCCGGATTAAGGCCAAGATCCGCTTTTAGAATAGCTCTTTCAATATCGTTTACTACAGATTTATCCCATGGAGTTATGGAAAGTGTGTGGGAATCTAAGACGCTTACATTTGCGGTTTGGTTTAAGGGAGTTGGGTTGCCATAGTATTCTACTTTTATACCGTCTAACAGTGCTGTAGTGGCTTTCCCGGTTCTGATTTTAGCAATTTCGTGACGAAATGCTTCAATGGATTTATCCATTCTGCTTCGGGTATCAACTAATATTGGATGCATGAAAACTCCTCCGATAATTTTGTTTATGAATTTTCATTTATTTCATCGTTTTTTACTGCGGTTCCTATGCTGTTGCCGGTAACTAATTTTAAAAGATTATCGGCTTTATTAACATTCAGAACAACAATAGGTAATTCATTTTCTCTGCATAGACTTATTGCCGTTAAGTCCATTACTCTCAAATTTCTTTTTAAAATATCTAGATATGAAATTTCAGGGATAAAGGATGCTTTGGGATTTTTATTAGGGTCCGAATCGTAAATACCATCTACTTTTGTACCTTTAATAATTACATCAGCTTCTATTTCAACTGCACGAAGTGAAGCAGCAGTATCCGTACTAAAATACGGGTGACCTGTGCCGGCTCCGAATATTACAATTCGCTCTTTTTCAAGATGACGGATAGCTCTTCTCCTAATATAAGGTTCGGCTATTTCATTCATATTAATAGCACTCATTAAGCGTGTGTACATATTATTATTTTCACATGCATTCTGAAGGGCAAGAGAATTTATCATTGTTGCCAGCATTCCCATCATATCGCCGGTTACTCTATCAATGCCTTGTGCATTAGCATTAAGTCCGCGATAAATGTTTCCGCCGCCAATAACAATTCCAATTTCAACTCCAAGGTCATGAATTTTTTTAATTTCCTTTGCAAAGAAGTCCAATATCGCCGGATCGATTCCAAATTCATTCTCTCCTGCTAAAGCTTCACCGCTTAACTTTACTAAAATTCTTTTGTATTTAAGAGTATTTTTCATAATAGACACCAATATAAAAAAAAGGTCTTATTAAAAAAATAAGACCTTTTAGATTAAATTATTTATTTTCATCACTTATATGGAACCGATGGAATAATCTAATTTTTGCATCGGTGGAAAATTTGTTATTTAATTCCTTCATAATAATACCAACCGATTTAGTATTATCTTTTATAGAGGTTTGTTCAAACAAACAATTTTCCTGGAAATATTTATTTAATTTTCCTTCTGCTATTCTTTCCAAAATCTGTTCCGGTTTCCCTTCTTTACGAGCGACCTCTTTATAAATTTCTTTCTCTTTTTCTATAACTTCTACCGGAACCTCTTCGCGATAAACATAGATAGGTTTCATTGCGGCAACTTGCATGGCAAAATCTTTTATTGTTGGTATAAATTCTTTTCCTTCATCGTTAGTATTATCAACAGTAACTAAAACTCCAAGTTTTGAACCATGATGAACATAGTCCACAACAACACCGTTCTCGGCATTTTCAATAGCAAATCTTGAAATTTCTATTTTCTCGCCAATTTTCCCCGTAATATCAAGGAGTGTATCTTTTATTTTACGGCCTTCGTTCTCTGCTTCCAAAAGTTCATTTAATGTCGCTGGAGCTTGTCCAACAATTGTATTCATAACAGAGTTTGCAAAACCGACAAAGTCATCACTTTTAGCCACAAAATCTGTTTCACAATTAATTTCCAGAATTATTCCTTTAGAATTATTATCAAGAATTTTTGTTAGAACAATTCCTTCTTTAGCGGATCTTTCAGCTCTTTTTGCTGCAACCGCAGCACCTTTTTTTCTTAAGACTTCAATAGCTTTGTCAAAATCTCCATCTGCTTCTACAAGAGCTTTTTTACAATCCATCATTCCGGCGCCGGTTTTATCTCGTAGTTCTTTAACTTGTTTTGCTGTTATAGCCATTTTAATCTATTCCTTATTTTACTTTTATTTATTTTCTTTTGTATTATTATTTTCTGTTGGTGTAGTTCCTTTATTATCATCTATATTGGTTTCTTCGGGTTTTGCTTCAACTTTAGGTTCGGTTTTAGTACCTACTTTTTCAGCTGTATCATTATTTTTTGTTTCTTTTGCTGTTTCTTTTTTAGCGGCTTCAGCTTTTTCAGGAACATCTTTTTTCTCACCTTTTGCATCGAATTTTACTCTTCTAACTCTATGTTTTTTTTCTTTCTTTTCGGATAAGACGGCTTCTTTTTCTTTTTTCTCTCTTTCTTTTTCAGCTGCTTCTTCGGCTTTAATTTCTTTATGCTTTTGAGTTCCCTCTATGATCGCATCTGACATAACTTCTGATATTAACTCAACAGTTCTTACAGCGTCATCATTAGCCGGGATTACATAATTAACCGGTTCAGGATCGCAATTAGTATCTACAATAGCAAAAATAGGGATATTCAGTCTTAAAGCTTCTCTAACGGCAATTGACTCTTTTTTAATATCAACAATAAATAAAGCTCCTGGCATTCGTTTTAGTGTTTCGATACCGTCTAAAATTTTTCTCAATTTATCTCGTTCGCGGGTTAAAAAGAGTTGTTCTTTTTTAGTTATTTGATCAAAAGTACCATCTGTTTCCATCTTCTCGATGTTCTGCATTCTTTTAATGCTTTTCCGTATTGTAGAAAAGTTTGTAAGCATACCGCCGAGCCATCTTTCGCTGACCCAGTTCATTCCGCTTTTTTTTGCTTCGGCAGCAATTGTTTCTTTTGCTTGTTTTTTCGTCCCGACAAAAAGCACGGTTTTACCGCTTGCGGCAACTTCGCGTAATTTTTCTGCAGCTACTTCAATAGCTCTTTGTGTCTTTTTCAAATCAATAATATGAATCCCGTTTTTCTCCATGAAAATATAGGGTTTCATTTTGGGGTTCCAACGACGTGTTAAATGTCCGAAGTGTGCACCGGCTTCTAATAGCTGAGCAATATCAACTTTCTGCATGATTTCTCCTGTTTTTTCTTCTACTTTCGTCGTTTTTGCCGCAAATCCTTTTCTTTAAGGACACAGGTGACAAATCGGAAAGTATGAATAATTAAAAAAATTAACGAATAAATAAAATTCGTATTGGAATATATTGTAAAATTATCTTTTTGAGAATTGGAATTTCTTTCTCGCTTTCGGCTGACCGGCTTTTTTCCTTTCAACCATTCTTGGATCTCTCCTCAATAAACCTTCAGGTTTTAGAACTTTTCTGTATTCGGGATTGATATCGACTAATGCTCTTGAGATAGCTAATCTTACAGATTCAGATTGTCCTGTAATACCGCCGCCGTTTGTATTAGCCAAGATATCATACTTGCCTAAGGTTTCTGTTAGGCTTAGCGGAAGAAGAACTTGATCTCTATTCGTTTTTTGTGGAAAATATTTTTCAAATTCCCTTTTATTTACTGTAATTTTCCCGGAGCCGTTTCTCAAGATAACGCGAGCAATTGCATTTTTCCTTCTTCCGATAAAAATTTTGTCTGCCATTAAAATTCCTCGTTAAAAACTTAAAGTTTCTGGTTGTTGTGCATCGTGCGGATGATTTTCGCCGGCGTACACTTTTAGTTTCTTAATTAGTTTACGTCCTAATCTGTTTTTGGGAAGCATTCCTTTTACGGCGTTCTCAATTACAAATTCAGGCTTCTTTTGAAGCATTTCTGTTAATTTTATTGTTTTTACACCACCCGGATATCCCGAATGAGAGAAATATGTTTTATCAAAAGCACGTTTACCGGTCAATTTTACTTTCTCTGCATTAATAACAACTACAAAATCACCCGTATCCATATTTGGTGTAAAAATAGGTTTATGTTTTCCGCGAATAATGGTTGCAATATTAGAGGCTAAACGTCCTAATACTTGATCATTGGCATCAACAATATACCATTTCCTATCTGCGTCCTCGGTCTTAATAAACCTTGTCATTTTTTCTTGTTTCACTAAACATTCCTCCCGAAATATAGAGATTTTTATAGAGCTTACAAATATATCTTAATGCAAATTGAAAGTCAAGAAATTGAAAGCTTAAAGGGAATAATTAATTTTCCGTATTATCGACTAAATTTTAAAAATTATCACAGAAGTCAGAACAAAGAAAAATTATTTTACGGGTATTTTACAAATGCTAAAATTGTTTCAGGATATGTATCGGTTACAATTAAGAATCCTATATCGTCAAATTTTGCTATTCCTTCCCAGTTCCTGCTCGGTTTATCAATATCAAGTTTTAAATATAGGGGCGGAGCATTAGTATTGATAATTTGACCTCTATTAAATTTCAATCTTACCAATCTTTCAACCGCTTGCGAGAGGGCATTTGTTTTCCCTTCACCATATTTAATTGATAATGAATCGACGGATGGTTTTAACAACTTTTTATCTCCCGGATAAAAATAGTTTATTGCCCAGAAATTTCCTTCCGTATCAACTTCGGTTGCATCTGTTATTCTATATTCAATAGACGGGAAATTGATAAATTTCATAAAATTTAATTTTGTATCAAACATGTAAGCAACCGGGTGAGGGTTAACGTTCTTTCCGTTTGCTTCAAAAATTGCATAAATATTATTTTTATAGTTTACTATAGTTTCGCAGCTGCTGTTAAATAAATGCTCTTTTAAAGGAATCTTAGTCAGAGTATTTTTATCGAGGGTTAATGATTTTTTATCTTTTGACATTATACCGGAAACTAAATATCCTTCCGTAATTCCGTTATGCATATATTCAATTGAAATAAATGCAGTATCGCCGATGAAAGTAATTGCTTCGTAGCCGGAACCATGCGAATTGAATTGCTCAAGACCATCTGCGTAAAGTGCAATTTTGTTAGGCAGAATCTTCTCGTGTGAATTTTTTAATATAACCGACTGCAGCTTTTTTTTCGAGATAGAATATATAGTCCCCCCGTTCCTATCCTTAAATTTATGGGGAAATTGAGGAAGCAAAATTAATTGATTACCATACCATTTAAGCCCTGATAGTTCCGATTTCCTCTCTGTGATTTTCCCGGCAAGTTCAATTCGATTTACGTCTAATTCCTTTAGAATTTTACTGTTAATAGCCGGAATTTTATTCCTGCCGCAGGAGGAAAGGGAAAAGATTATCAGAAGAAAAATTATTGGGAAATATTTTGATATATGAAATTTCATTTTTTTAATCCTTTAGCCCAACTTTTAATAAATCGAAAATTTTTAGGATACTTTTCTTCGTTATAACCATACATCAACATTTCTTTATGTATTTCAT
>CBEVZC010000126.1:0-8515 GCA_965554225.1 uncultured bacterium
TTTTACAGTAGCAAAGATATTTTTTCAAAATTTTACTTGCGCAGATTGTGATTTTTATGTATCTTAGTAAGTAAGTGATTACTAATTTATTTAATATTTTTTAATTAGCTCAATTTAGGAGTATCGATGTTAAATAATAAATTATTACAAGTGTTTTCGATTATGCTTGTTGTTGCTTCAATAAGCTTACATGCTCAAGATTTTATTCGCGACAAATCTATAAGCAACATTCAGAAAACAACAATTCCCAAGGGTTCATTACTAATTAATGTTTTTGGCGAATATCCGACATTTCATAAAATTTACAATCCTAAAAGTAATGAAATGATTGATCTGCCCGACGCGGTTGTACGAACTGAAGCTTACTTAAATTCCGAGCTAGATTATGGCGTTTCAGAGGACATAAATGTGTTTCTTAACATTCCTTTTAAATGGATAAATCATTATTCACCTGATTTAATCCAAAAAAATAAAGGGTTCGGTGATATTGAAGTTGGTGGATATTTAAAATTGTTGGGAGATAACGTAAATAAATCAACTTTGGTTAGCCGTTTTTCCGTAGTTGCTCCGGTAGGCGAAAACAAAAATTTAGATAAAACAGAATTTCCTCTCGGGGAAGGAGTTTGGCAGTTCGAAGGCGGATTAAGCGGCATGGTTTTCTTGGGAAATTGGAATTTGCTTTATGCGGCTGACTATATATTGAAAACAAAAAATGATGCACATGTAAACTTGGGAGATCAGATATTTGCTGCGGTATCATTAGAAAAAGATATGAATACTTCTTACGGCAATTTTACACTGGAATCAGGTTTTAATGTGCTCAATCAATTCGAAAGCAGCTTAAATGGAATGAAAATTAATAGCAGCGATTCATTTGCTGCACAATGGTTCGGCGGGATAGCGTTTTATTATCTGCCGGGATTAAGATTGAGTTTTAGCGTACCTGTTACATTTTATAAAAGAAAAGCTTGGTTTACGGACTATAGCGCAATTTTGAAATTTGAATATTCTTTACATCTTAATAATTAAGGAGGATGTGGTGAAAGTTATGAAATCCCAAATAAAATTTTTTCTGCCGGTGTTGTTGCTTTTTGCCGTTGCATGTTCGGAACATAATGAGAAAAAGACTAGCGATTTTTACGGATATATTGAATGCACTCAGTTAAATGTTACAACAAGAATGCCCGGGAAAATTACGGCTATTTATGCCGACGAAGGAGATTATGTTAAGGAAAATCAAGTGGTTGCGCAGCTTGATACAAGGGAAATGAAAGCACGCAGACAAGCTCTTGTTGCTAGATTAAAAAATATAAAAGTAAACCTAAAACGTGTAACAAATCTTTATAACGCCGGCGCCGTTCCTAAGCAAAAACTGGATGAAGTTGAAACCGGTTATGAAATTGTAGGAGATAATCTTGCCGCTCTCGACACAAAATTGGAAGATATGACCATTCGTTCGCCTATTAGCGGTGTTGTAAATGTTAGAGTTTTGGAAGTAGGACAAATGATGCCCCCGGGAATGCCGGTCGTTATTGTAACCGATACTTCTGCCACATATGCGCGGTTCAGTATTCCGGAAACTTATCTCAGTCAAATTAAGCTTGGCGATAAAATTGATTTAAATATAGTTGGAAACGACTCGACTGTTGCGGGTAAAATAGTACAGTTAGTTCCTATGGCTGATTTTGCAACTCATACCCCGACTACAGCAAGTGATCAGCGGGATATCAGATCGTTTTCCGTAAGGGTTAAGGTTGATAATAAAAAAGGATTTTTCAAACCGGGCATGAACGTATACATAACTTTAAATAATCCTAATCGTAAAGGAGATAAACAATGAACAAGATGAATCCTTTTCAACTGATTGGGTTCTTGGTTTTACGTACAATCTTGATTACTCTTGCGTTAGTCTTGTTCTTTAGCATGATGGCAGGCATGTATTATAAAAGTGAGCCGCGGGGTATTAGGACCGCAATTTGCGATTTAGATCATTCTCCTCTTAGCCGATCAATAATTTTTAATATAAATGCATCGGAAATGTATAGTGTTACGGATTATTCGAACGATTACAAAGGAATTCAAAAATTAGTTGATGATGGTAAAATAGATTTAGGAATTGTTATTCCTGAGAATTCATATAAAAATATTCTGAATAAAAGAAACGTAAATCTCTTAGCTGTAATTAATGGAACCGCAAACCCGATAGTTCCTAAATTATCACTCGGTACTCTTAAAATGATAGTGATGACGTTAAATATGCAGTACGGTATGCATATTCCTGTGGAAAGTTTGGGAGTAATTCCAAACGTGCGGCATGCAAAAATGCCCTTGCTGTCCGTAAGTCGCCGCGTGTTTTACTCGCCCACAATGAATATGGAATCCTCAATGCTGCCGGCATTTATGGGTTTGGCAATGCAAATAGTTTCCATGTTAATAATTTTACTAGCTCTAAAGGCAAATCAAAAGCAAATAACGGGATTAATTCCAAAGCTTAAATACGCACGTCAAATGCCCATTAAAGCAATTTTGTTGCCTGTTGTAACATCTTGGATTATGGTTAGCACGGCAATATCAACTGCGTTTTTTACTACAATGTATATTTTCGGAATTTCAATTCCGCCGAACATTTGGGATACTGTTTTGATTATTTCCTTGCTGGTATTAGCCATGGAAAGTATTTCGATTTTTCTTTCCTTGAATATTAACAACGTAATTGTGCTGACGGCTTTAATTACTTTAATAGTATTACCGGCGTTTATGTATTCGGGATTTTTAGTGCCGTTGGAACAAATGGCGGGTTTCCCGCATTGGCTCGGTGGAATATTTCCCCTGCGTTATTATTTGAAAGCCCTGTATTTAGTGTTTAATCATCAAATGCCGTTGTCAAACGCAGCGTATTGGATTAACATTTTGCTTGAGTTTATCGGATTGTTTGCTTCTCTGATTATAATAACATTAATAATAGGAGCTTTTGAAAGAAGAGGATTTCGTTTACCAGATAATCTTAAAAACAGAAAAGTAAATGCTGTTCCGGAGGAAAAGTAATGAAAAATAAAACGATAATATATTCACTTATTCTGATTTTTATATTAAGTGCATTGAGCGTATCCGCTCAGCAAAAACATTACGTTCTAAAATTAAAAGATGCGATTCAAGTGGCATTGAGTAATAACCCGGCAGATAAGATTGCACAAAGTAAAATAAAAGAAGCCGAAGGAAAAATTACTCAAGCTCACTCTTTGTATGTTCCTAAATTAGACCTTTTGGGAAAATATTTTTATACAAATAATTTGCCTAATTTTTTCCCTCAGCAAATGAAACAAGTCCCGGTAATGTCCGGAACAGGACCTATTCCCGGTGAGTTTGTTCCGCTCAGACCGTTGTCGCCGTTTCCATCTAATAACAGAGATGTTTTAACAATGGATTTGAATCTGGTATATCCCTTGTACACCGGCGGAAAAATTACCAAAGCAAATAAAAATGCAAAAATTCTCAAATCGCTTTTTGAAAGCAATAGAAAACAAACCGACGCAGATATTGTTCATAAAGTAAAAAAAGCTTTTTACAATATCCTTTTCTTAAACGAGGTAATTGGTGTGAATGAGAAAGTGATTAAGCAATTGGAAGAGCATTTGGAACTTGCTAAAAAGGCTTACAACGAGGGTGTGAGGTCTGAGTTTGAAGTAATTAGTTTTGAGGCAAAGATAGATGAGTTCAAAAGTAAACTGGTCGACCTCAAAGGCAAACTTCAAATAGCTACAACCGGACTAAAAAACTTATTAAATCTGCCTTTAACGGATTCTTTAGAGTGCGATGGTAAGCTTAAGATTTCCGGTGAATTTAAAAATGCAAACGAGGCTGAACAGTTGGAGGAAGTGCTAAAGGAAAATCATCAATTACAAATGCTGAAAAAGAAAGAAAATTTGTTTGGAAATTTAGCGGTAATTAATGAAGCCGGAAACAAACCTACACTATTTGCTTTTGCGAATTATCATGTCTATCACGGTAAAGATTTTCCCCCTTATGACGACTCGTGGCGCAACGGCTGGGCTGCCGGTCTTGGTATTTCAATGAAAATATTCGACGGAAGTTTTACAAAAGGAAAAGTTCAAGAAGCAAAAGCAACTATTGAGGGAATAAAAAATACCGAAGAAGGATTGATGCTTAAACTAAGATTTCAGGTTAAATCGATAAATGAGAATATAGCAAGTTTAAAGTCTCAAATAAGCGCATTTAACAATACTCTTAAAGTTGCGGAAAAAGGATATAATATTGCAAAGGTCAGTTACGAAAACGGTGTAATTACTAATGTTCAGTTAGACGATGCGCAGTTGAACGTATTGAGAAACGAAACAAGAATATTACTAATTAAAAAAGAATTATTAATAGAAAAATCAAATTTGGATTTTATAAGAGGAATGATTAATTAAAGTTCTAAAAATAGGAGTAAAAAATGGATATTAAAGAATTATTAAAAGCTATGGAAGAAGAACTTGGAAGTGAACCGGAAACTATGGTTTTGTTATCTAAGCTGGACGCAAAATCTGTTTTTGAGCATGCGGCAAATAAAAATTTTGCAATGAGCGGAGAATACATTCCGCCCAAATATAAATTACTCATGAGCATTGCAATATCGGCGGCATTGGGTTTTGAAAGCTGTATGGAAATTTATACTAAAGTTGCTAAAAAGAACGGTGTAACGGTAGATGAAATTAGAGAAACTATTATGCTTGCACGTTTTGTTAAGGGCACTACGGTTTTAAATACGGCAACTAACGCTATGAAGCTGTTGTTAGAGGATGATAATAATAAAGATTTAAAATAATTTATATAAAAAATGAGAGTAAAATGATACAAAGAATTTTAACTCCGCTTGATAATTCAAACTATACTAAAACCGCAATGAAATATACTTGCGAGATTGCAAAAAAAAGAAATGCAGAGGTTACGGGAATTGTTGTTTTGGACTACCCGGATATCGATAGAAAAATTGGACCTATTGCTCCCGGCGGTATGGAATTAGCGGAAATGCTGGAGAAGAAAGAGTTACAAGAAGCACAAGCATATATTGATAAACTGGTAGATACTTTTTCAGGAATTTGTACCGAGCAAAACGTAAAGCATAGGGAGTTTGAATATCAGGGCAGACCGAGCGAAAGCGTCATTATGGAAAGCGCTTTTTATGATCTACTTGTTATTGGAATGAGAACATACTTCCACTTTGAAACCTCGAATAAACCCGGTAATTCGTTGGAAGAAATATTGGACCATACGATTACTCCTATTTTAGCCGTGCCCGAAGACTTTAAGAAGATTGAGAACGTTCTAATAGTCTGCGATTCAACACCGGCTTCAGCCAGAGCGCTGCAAAGATTTTCACACTTTGCAGAAAACAGCGGATACAATATTACACTTCTGATGGAGCATAAAGAGGAAGAGTATGCGGAGTTTTACTTAAAAAGAGCAAAAGGATATTTAGGCGCTTATGGAATAGCCGATATTAAAACAGAAAGAGTCTCTCGTTCGGTTAAAAATGTAATTGAAGAAAAATATATAGACAATGTTGATCTTATTGTTCTTGGTATGCACCAGCACAAATCGTTGAAAGAGTTTGTTGTAGGCAGCTTACCTCAGTATCTAATTAAGGAAAATAAAAAACCTCTGTTTATCGTTCAATAACATTGATAAACCCTTTCTTAATCTTTGTGAAACCCGGATTGATTATGGTCCGGGTCTCTTTATTAATTCTACAATAAAATTTTTTATAATTACAAAATCTTCTTTTTCCTTTCACATTTATTTCCTGCAAAGGTTGACTTAGCAGTTTGTGCGTATATATTATTTTATTCAGGGCTATCCAATTATCCTTAAAAAAAATTAAGAAAACCTTAAGTTGTATGTAACAAATTAAATTATTTAGTTGGCATTAACTATTCTCAACGATTATGAATATACTTATAATAGAAGATGAATATAAAGTTGCCGAAGCTCTTAAAGAAGGCTTGGAACATGAAGGTTACAATACCGATCTTGCACACACTGGTGAAGACGGATTTTTCCTTTTAAATTCTGAACAATATGATTTGCTTTTGCTTGATTTAATGCTGCCCGGACGTGACGGAATAGAAATTCTAAAAACTATTAGAAATAAAAAACTAAATATTCCCGTCCTTATTTTAACTGCACGCGACACAGTTGAAGACCGTGTTTTGGGCTTAGATAGCGGCGCTGACGATTATTTAATTAAGCCGTTTGCATTCCCGGAATTATTGGCTAGAATCCGTGCTCTACTTAAACGCGGAAGGGAAAAACAAATTGTGCTGCTTCAATGTGCGGACCTGGAAATTGATTTGGTAAAACGAAAAGTAAAACGCGGCGAAATGGCAATAAACTTGACTTTACGCGAATTCGATTTGCTGGAGTATCTTCTTCGGAATAAAAATAGAGTGGTTTCCCGCGAAATGCTAGCTGCCGATGTTTGGAAGGAAACAAACCGTGCTACCCCGATAGATAATTTAATTGATGTGCATATTGCGCGTCTCCGCAAAAAAATTGACGAACCGTTTACAATAAAACTTCTGCACACCGTCCGCGGTGTCGGCTTCATCCTTTCCCAGGAGACTCCGTAGTGTCTTTTATACCTAAAAATATAAGAACTCGTTTAACACTGTGGTTCGCATTAACCCTTGCGGTTATTCTTATTCTTTATGCAGGTATATCCGTCTCTTTGGTTTATGTGAATCTAAAAAATAATCTTGATAACCGTTTGCAGCAGGATTATGAAATTGTTGAAGAGATGATAAGAACTATGCCCGACGGTTCAATTAAAATTGATTCGGAAGACGACCCTTACTTTCACGAAAGATGGTTCCAGCTTTGGTCAACCGATTTAAATCTTCTTTATGAAAACCGTCCTTTTACGGGTAAGAGTCTGCCTCGTGTTTCCGCAGCAGAAAAAGCAGAAGACGGATTTCATTTCCATTCCCTCAAATTAGCTAATGGTGTTAAGATAAGAGTTCTGAGCGGTGAAATAAATATAGATGGGAAGTGGATGTTTATCCGGCTTGTACGAAGCGAAGAAGGATTATGGGAAGAGTTGAACGATTTTTTACGGCTAATGCTTTTTGCTTTACCGGCTGCATTGCTGATTGCCGGATTCGGCGGCTATTATTTAACCAAAAAGTTTTTGTCTCCGATTGATAAAATGGCCGTTAAAGCTAAGAAAATTGGCGAGGAAAACTTAACCGAACGCCTGCCCGTTGTTAATCCCGATGATGAATTGGGAAATTTAGCGCTTGTTTTTAATGGAATGCTTGAGCGTATTCAGAAATCATTCGAACGGTTGAAGCAGTTTACTTCCAATGCAGCACACGAACTGCGAACGCCTCTGACTGCTATTAGGAGTACCGGCGAAGTCGGTCTTCAAGATTATAAGGATGCCAAACATTACCGTGAAATTATTGGAAGTATGCTCGAAGAAAACAGAAGACTTACGCACCTTGTTGATAATTTGCTATTCCTTTCCCGCGCAGATACCAAAAAGTTTAATTTAGAATTAAAACAGGTTAAGCTAAAACGGTTTGTTATGGAAACCGTTGAGTTTATCCAAGCTTTGGCCGAAGAAAAAAATCAGACTATCATAGTTGAAAGTGAAGAAGAGTTAACAGTAAAAGCGGATAGTGTATTATTAAAACAAGCGTTGCTAAATCTTTTGGATAATGCAATCAAATATTCACCGGAAAATTCCGAAATACAAGTAAGAATATATAGGGCGAAAAATAATTCCGTAGTAATTGAAGTAAAAGATAACGGACCGGGAATTCCGTCTGATCACCTTGGAAAAATATTCGAAAGATTTTACAGAATCGATAAAGGTAGGTCGCGTGAAACGGGCGGAAGCGGTTTGGGTCTTGCAATTGCGCTGCGAGCGGTTGAAGTACAGGGCGGAAAGCTATTTGTTGAAAGCAAAGTTGGTAAAGGAAGTTCGTTCAAAATTGTTTTGCAATAAATAAATTTACAGGCTTTTACTTGTCCGTTTTTTATTGGGTCGGAAAATTAATAGGATTGAACATGTTAAGATTATAAACTGAAAAAAAATTATTCAATTTTTAGGAGGAATTAGAAATGAAAAAACTATTATTTATTAATACGCTTCTAATTTTTACAACGTCAATTTTTCAACCGCTGCTTGCCCAAAAAGAAAATGCAGTAAAAGGTAATATTGTAAAACTTACTTTTGATAATGTGAAAACCGGGCAGCTTCCTGCCGAATGGAAAATAGAAGCTACAAATCAAAAAGGTCCTTTGGCAACCTGGAAAGTTATTGAAGATTCTACGGAACCTTCAGGCAACAAAGTGTTGGCTCTTACATCTCCCAACCATGATTTCGGCGGTACGTTTAATATTTGCTGGACAAAGGATATAAAATTCTTGAACGGTAAAATTAAAGTAATGTTCAAAGCAAACACCGGCGAAGAAGATGAAGGAGGCGGGGTTATTTGGCGAGCACAGGATA
>CBEVZC010000127.1:0-8507 GCA_965554225.1 uncultured bacterium
TATTTTGCTGAGCTCGAGCCTTCTTTTTTTATTTTATCGTTTTGGACAGATGTGATAATTATATAGATTTTGGGTATTTTTAAGTTAAAAATTAGGACAAAAAATTTATGGATAGTAACAAATACCAAAAGGCAAAAGAAAAGTATTTAGAGAATTTAAAAAATAGTAAAACAACCGGAATGAAATTCACTTCTGTTTCGGGTGAAGAAGTTAAACCGATTTATACGCCGGATGATTTGGAAGGGAACGATTATCTGGAAGATATTGGATTCCCGGGACAATATCCGTTTACAAGGGGTATTCATGCAAGCGGATATAGAGGTAGAATATGGACTATGCGTCAGTTTGCCGGATTTGGAACTCCGCAGGACACTAATGAACGATTTAAATATTTACTTGCCAATGGTCAAACGGGACTTTCGGTTGCTTTTGATTTGCCGACTTTGATGGGTTACGATTCGGATGATGAATTCAGTAGCGGTGAAGTTGGCATTTGTGGCGTTGCAATATCATCGCTCCAAGATATGGAAATTCTTTTCGATGGTATTCCTTTGGATAAAGTCTCTACATCGATGACAATTAACTCACCGGCGGCAATGGTTTACGCTTTTTACCTTGCAGTTGCAAAAAAACAAGGAGTACCGTTTACTAAATTGCGCGGAACACTTCAAAACGATATTCTGAAAGAATATATTGCACAAAAAGAATTTATATATCCACCGAAACCGTCGATGAGAATTATTACAGATATGATTGAATTTTCTACGAATGAAGTACCGCAATGGAATCCGGTTTCAGTCAGCGGTTATCATATTCGCGAGGCTGGATCGACTGCCGTTCAAGAACTTGCTTACACTTTGGCAGATGGATTTGCTTATGTTGAAGATTGTCTTGAAAGGGGATTGGATATTGATAGTTTTGCTCCCCGTATATCTTACTTTTTTAACTCGCATCTGGATTTCTTTGAAGAGATTGCAAAGTTTAGAGCTGCAAGAAGAATTTATGCAAAACGAATGAAAGAGAAGTATGGCGCGAAAAATCCTCGATCATGGTGGCTGCGTTTTCATACTCAAACCGCGGGATGTACACTTACTGCACAACAACCGGAGAATAATATTGTTAGAACCGCTTTCCAGGCGATGGCAGGTGTCTTAGGCGGAACGCAATCTCTTCATACTAATTCCATGGATGAAACTCTGGCGCTTCCTTCGGAAAAGGCTGTTAAGATTGCTTTGCGTACTCAGCAATTATTAGCTTACGAAACAGGAGTAATAAATACCGTGGATCCGCTTGGCGGAAGCTATTATGTAGAATCCTTAACAGATAAAATGGAAGCGGGCACTGAAAAGATATTTGCAGAAATTGATTCGCTCGGTGGAGTAATACCTGCAATAGAAGCAGGGTATTTCCAAAAAGAAATAGCAGATGCCGCATACAGATACCAGAAGGAGCTGGAAAGGAAAGAGAAATTTGTTGTTGGTGTTAATGAATTTGTTGAAGGAAATGACAAACCGGATATACCGCTTCTTCAAATTTCTCCCGATGTTGAAAAACAACAGAAAGAAAGATTGGCAAAGCTTAAGGCGCAAAGAGATAATGATGCGGTTCAAAAATCATTAGAGAAAATTAAAGATGCGGCTAATAATAATATTAATTTGATGCCTGTTCTTATAGAGGCAGCTGAGAATTATTGTACACTTGGAGAAATGGTTGCTGTTCTCAAAGAACCGTTTGGTGTATACCAGGAAACCGTTGTTTTTTAATAATTAAAATTGCACGGTGATAATATGAAAATGAAAATGAAAATAGTTTTAATAGTTTTGATGGGGTTGGTATTCCTCACAAATTGCTCCACAACTAAAGTTGTAAAAAACGGCGGTACTGAAAAGTCCGAAGAAAGGTTGGGTAAATCCCTTAACACTATAGACGTTTATGTTGATAAAATTTACAGCTGGATAAATTTAATGCCCGGCGCAGAACCGCGGTTCAATATAAGTGGTGAATTTAAAGTTCTTAAGAGTAAGAATTACTCAATTAAGGACATGGAACTGGATTTAGTTAAAATTTATCAGAAGGGAAGAGAAGTTTATACTATTAAACCTACAAGTCGTACAATTGTTAATAATAAAAAGGGAAAAATGAAAGTGATGTTTTCCACTATAAAAGGTCTTATGCTTACTCCAGAACTTAACTCGAAAGAAAAAGTTGATGTAAAATTAATTTTTAGACAGGATACCGATTTGTATCAATACCTAATAAAAAACGTACCTATAGAAAAGGTGTATTAAACCGAGATGACACTTGAAATAATTAGTCTTTTCTTTCTATTGTTTTTAAGCGGATTCTTTTCTTCGTCGGAATTAGCGTTTGTTGTATCAAATAAAATAAAGATTGAGATATCTGCGCGTAAAAATAATTTAGCAGCCAAAAGTTCACTTTACTATTTAAAAAATCCCCAAGTGTTCTTTTCAACAATCTTAATAGCAAATAACATAGTTAACATAGCATTTGCTTCAATAATTACAATATTTCTATTTAATATATTTCAACTTAATGATATATTAATATTATTGATTTCATCGACACTTATTTTACTCTTCGGAGAATTAATTCCAAAATATGTTGCAAGAGAATATCCTGATAGACTAATTATGCTAACCGTTCTGCCTGTAAGGGTTCTTACTTTTTTACTGTATCCTTTTGTAAAAATTACATCTTCAATTTCATCATTTTTAACAAGTTTAAAAAACGCAGAGAAAGATAGTTATGTTAATACTTTCGAGAAAGATGATATCCATTCCTTAATTGACGAAAGTTCCGAAGTTGGAATGGTTGATGAAGAAGAAACTGATATAATTAAAAAGATAATTGATCTTGGTGAACAGAAAATTTATCAGGCAATGACTCCAAGGACTGATATTATTGGTGTTGGAATAGACAGTTCAATAAATGATGTGATTTCTGTCTTTGTTGAATCAGGCTATTCAAAAATCCCGGTTTACGGAGAAAGTTTGGATGATATAAAAGGGATAGTTTATGCTTATGATATGTTCAAACTTCCGGAGAACCTTACTACAGTTATCCGCGAAGTTGCTTTTGTTCCGGAAACAAAAAAAAGTTTGGATATGCTTAATGAGTTTTTGGATAATCATATTTCGATTGCAATTGTAGTTGATGAATTCGGAGGAACAGCGGGAATTATTACCTTAGAAGATATTATGGAAGAAATGTTCGGTGAAATTAGAGATGAATATGATGTGGAAGAAGATGTCTGCAAGAAGTTAGATGATTCAACTTTCATTATAAGCGGAAAGGTTGAAATCGACTACATAAATGAAGAATTTGAGTTAAATATTCCGGAAGGCGATTATGAAACATTTGCGGGTTATATTATTACAAAATTGGGAAGGATACCGGTTAAAAATGAAAAGATTAGAATTGATAATTTCCTGATAAATATTTTACATTCTACAAAAACAAAAATAAACTTAGTAAAACTAACTGTTCTTCCTAATTCAAAAAGTACATATAAATAATACCTCGAATCCTTTTTGTAATATTTACATCTTATAAAATTAAAATTGCAATAATTCTTTGGTATTTAATTACTATTCTTTCTACCAAATAAATTCTAACGAAATTTAAAGGTTTTTAAATGAATTCTATTCTATCCTCATTTCTTAACAACAGAAATAATGTGCAAAATTTAAACTCAAAAGTATTTGAACAAAATATGAAAAATGATAAAGAAGCTATATTAATAGATGTTAGAACAAGACAAGAGTTTCTAGACGTTAAAATACCGAATGCAATCTTAATTGATTTAATGGACCCGCATTTCATTCATGAGATTGAAAAATTAGATAAAAGTAAAAGTTATTACATATACTGCAGAAGTGGAAACCGAAGTTATTATGCATGTAAACAAATGTTGAAATTAGGATTTAAAAATGTTTATAACCTTGCAGGTGGAATAATTGAGTGGGAAGGCGAAATTGAAAGATAAATTAATTAAAGGAAGATAAAATGTTTTTCAAACATTTATATGAAAAAGGACTCGCGCAATCAAGTTATATAATCGGATGCCAGGCAACGGGAGAAGCTATTGTAATTGATCCCCAGAGGGAAATATCGCAATATACTAATATTGCAGAAAATGAAGGTTTAAATATTACACACATTACGGAAACCCATATCCATGCGGATTTTCTTAGTGGTTCACGTGAGCTTGCCGCTTTAACTAAAGGTAAGATTTATTTGTCAGATGAAGGTGGAAAAGATTGGCAGTATAGATATAAGCACATCCCTTTGCATGATGGAGATGTTATAAATGTCGGTAATTTAAAATTAAAAGCGATGCATACTCCGGGACATACACCTGAGCATATAAGTTTTTTGTTATCGGATACAACTTTATCGGAAAAAAAGATGATGATATTCACCGGCGATTTTGTATTTGTTGGCGATGTCGGTCGACCGGATTTGTTAGAAAAAACCGTTGGAATAACCGGAACGATGGAATTAAGCGCTAAACAAATGTTTAACTCCTTAAGCAAATTCAAAAATTTACCTGATTATGTTCAGGTTTGGCCCGGACATGGAGCCGGTTCTGCATGCGGTAAATCTTTAAGTTCTGTTCCAAGCTCCACCGTTGGTTTTGAAAAAATATCAAATTGGGCGCTTCAGATTGAAGATGAAAGTAAATTTATAGACGAACTATTAAAAGACCAGCCGGAACCTCCAAAGTATTTTGCTATGATGAAAAAGATAAATAGATTTGGTCCCACGGTTCTGGGTGGAATCCCTCATCCTGCAAAACTTACATTAAATCAATTTAAAGAAGTTGTAAGCGGAAATATTACAATTCTTGATTCCCGCGACAAATTATCATTCGCAGGCGGACATATTAAAGGCTCGCTTAATGTACCTGACAATTCAGCATTTACAACATGGACCGGATGGATGCTAAAATACGACGAACCGTTTGTTTTAATAACGGAAAAGAATACGATTGAAGAACTTACAAAGGATCTTGTAAGAATTGGGATGGAGCATTTCTTCGGTTACATAGCAGACTTAAACAATTGGGCAGATCATTGTAATGAACTGGAAGTGGTTAGGCAAATAACGGTTAGTGAACTGAGTGAATTAAATAAGAATGAAGAGATTCAGATTATTGATGTAAGGGAAAGTACTGAGTATAAATCTGCTCATATTACAGAAGCAGTTAATATTCATGCGGGTTTAATAGAAAATAATTTGGGAAAAATGGACAAGAGCAAAAAGGTCGTGGTATATTGCGAATCGGGTGACCGGTCAAGTATTGCTATCAGTAAACTCATGAAGAACGGTTTTTTGAATGCGTACAATTTAACAGGTGGAATTAAGGCATGGATTACGGAAGGATTCCCGGTTGAAAAATTGTAAATAGGTTAGTTTGTCCTTTATTTTAGACTTTCTATTTTTGAATTTATTTCTTAATCTGTTTTGTAAATAATACTTAATAATTTTATATATAATTAAAATTAAATACTTAGAAATAAATCTTATGAATAAAAATAAAACTTTACTATTTTTTGATGGGAATTGCAGTTTGTGTAACGGGATAATACAACTTACCCGAAAGTTTAAGTTTAATAAAGTGCGTATGGTCCCCTCTCAAAATAAAGAGATGCAGATAATTTTAGAGAAATATGATGTTGGTAAACTAGTGAATAAGACAATTGTACTGATTCATAAGAAAACTGTTTATACAAAAAGTGAAGCTGTTATAAAGTTGCTGGAATTAAATAATGTAAATAAATATTTAATTGGATTTCTTCGGGTTGTCCCAAAATCCTTTTTTGATAGAATTTACAATTTTATTGCTGAAAACAGATTTAAAATGTTCGGAACGGTAAATAGCTGTTGTAATTTAAACTTATCTGAAAGATCAACTTGTTAAGAATTTTCAGTAAAAATATTTAAAAGGAATTAAGAATGAAAAAGTATGTAATTTTTTTATTGGGAAGTTTACTAGTATTTCTGTTTATCTTTTCTAACGAAAGAGGCAAAACTACTTTAGAGAATATTACTAACCAATCCGATTCACTTAAAAATCCGAAAGAAGTAAAAAAATCCGAGGTAATTAAAATGAAATTTCAAATAAACAAACCTGACTCCGAATGGGAAAAAGAACTAACAACCGAACAGTATCAAGTTTTAAGAGAAAAGGGAACTGAGCGTCCTTTTACCGGAAAGTTTTATAAAAATAGCGAAACCGGCGATTATGTATGTGCTGCTTGCGGAAACCTTTTGTTCAAATCGAATACAAAATACAATTCGGGAAGCGGTTGGCCGAGTTATTGGGAGCCGGCAACTGACTCGAGTACAATTTTAGTTGAAGATAATAGTTTCGGTATGGCTCGGACAGAAGTACTTTGTGCCAGATGCGGAAGCCATTTGGGGCATGTTTTTAATGATGGTCCGGATCCCACCGGAAAGAGATATTGCATTAATTCGATTTCTATGGAATTTGAGAAGGACTCGACAAAAAAAGATAAATAATTGGGGAAAAGATAGTAGTAAATATTTTTATTTGAAATACAGCTGTATATCAACTTGCTGTTTTATTTCTTTAACTTTTTATTGTTCTTCTACCTACGGATATATTTTGCATTCTTTCAAAATATTTCACAAATGTAAATAAATATCTTGCATTATTGCTTGTTGATATTTAGATTTAGTCTAATTAAAAATAAGGATTTTGCAAATGTCTAAAGTTTACAAAATAATATATAATTCTTTTCTAATTTTAATCTTACTCTCAATCATAAACATCACAACTATAAATGCTCAAGATGAAGTCTTTGAACCCAAAACTACAATAGGTGGTTATGGCGAACTTCATTTTAACCAAATAAAACCGGAAAGCAGCGAATCAAAAAAAACTTTGGATTTTCACAGATTTGTAGTGTTCTTAGCACATAGCTTTTCGGAAAAATGGTCTTTTAAGTCGGAAATTGAATTGGAGCATAACATAGTGGAAGGAGAACAAGGTGCATTGGAGTTGGAGCAAGCATATATCGATTATCATTTCTCAAATTATTTGGGTTTTCAAGCAGGTGTAATTTTACCATCAGTTGGAATCATGAATGAAATTCACGAACCACCTACTTTCTTTGGAGTAGAGAGACCGGAATATAATAAGTATATTATTCCAACTACTTGGTTCGGAAATGGATTTGCTCTTTACGGACAATACTTTGGCTTAAACTATAAGTTTACTATTATGGAAGGATTAAATAGTGATAATTTTTCTTTTTCATCCGGAATAAGAAGCGGAAGACAAGAAGGATTTAAATCAAATGCAGACGAATTACTTTTTAATGCTCGAGTAAACTATGTAAATATTCCGGGATTTCGGTTTGGACTTTCCATTTCCCGAAATAATTCAAAAGGGGATTCTACCAACATTCCTATTACTATTTTGGAAGCTCATATGAAATATCAATATGACAATTTCTTCCTTATTGGCGAAATTGGAAACGTAAATTACGAATCAGATAAATTTAAGAGGTCTTTTGGTTATTATATTGATCTAGGATATAACTTAGCGGAAATACTGAAAACCGGCTGGGAAGTAATTCCTTTTGTTCGTTATACAAAATATAATACTGCACAGGAAGCTATTGATAGAATTGTTGAAGACCAATTTAATATTAAGAAATGGATGATCGGATTATCCGTAAAACCAATTAGTCAAGTTGTAGTAAAATTTGATTACGCTGTTAAAACTACAAAGTCAGATAATGAAAAGACGAAATTGTTCAATTTTGGTGTTGGGTATATGTTTTAGTAATCTTAATTATTAAGTTATAACAACATAAGTTTTCATGGATAATCTAATAAATACATTTAAGTGAATAAAGTAAGTAATGGGAAAACAATATGTTAAAATCATTTTATTCTTCTAAAAATATATTTTTTATGATAATTTCGCTTATTTTGAGCGTAAATATTCTGGGCGGTGAAATTTCCGATAAAATATCAAAATCTATTACCAAATATTTTGGTGCTGAAGTTATATTTCAAATGGAAAAGATGAATATTCCGAAAGAAATAAAAACCAAAATTGAAAAAAGAAGTCGACAAAAGTTCTATAAAGATTATGTTTATGTTTATAATATAAGTCAGAACGATTCAATCCTTGCCACGGCAATTTTGGATAATGTTTATGGGAAGGTTATGCCGATTACTTTTATTGTCTATTTTGATAAAAATGGAAAGATATTAAAGAGTGAAATTATAAAATACCGTGAACAATATGGGGGAGAAATTGCCAATCCATTATGGAATAAACAATTTATCGGTAAAGATTTCAAATCAAATTTTATTCCGGGAAGAGGAGTGGATGGCATCTCCGGAGCAACTATTTCCGTGAATTCAATTTCGCGTGCTATATTCAAACTTTCTCTACTTTATAATGAGTTATTATTGATAAAATGAATACTTACCTTTACCAATTA